>JAGWQP010000534.1 GCA_028876805.1 Acidobacteriota bacterium
GAGGCGTTGCGCTCGCTGCTCTCGTTCATTGTGCCCTACCTCGGATTGGCGATCATCATTCTGTTTCAATCGGAGATTCGCCGCACCCTGGCGCAACTCGGACGCAGAAGCTGGGGAGGCGGAAGTTTCGCCGGTTCCGAATCGATCCATGAGATTGTGCTGGCGGTAGAGCAGTTGGCCGAGCAGAAGACCGGCGCGTTGATCGTGTTCGAGCGGGATATCGGGCTGCGCACCTTTGTCGAGAGCGGAGTTCCGCTAGAATCGCGCATCTCGCGCGATTTGTTGCTCTCCATTTTCCAGCCTGGCCTTCCCCTGCACGATGGCGCCGTGATTGTGCAGAAGGACCGGATCGCGGCGGCCGCCTGCTTTTTACCCCTGACCACCAACCCGACGCTCTCGCGGCAGTTCGGGACGCGCCATCGGGCCGCCATCGGGATCACGGAGGAGACCGACTGCCTTTCGGTGGTGGTTTCCGAGGAGACCGGGCGCATTTCCCTGGCAGCCTTCGGTGAATTGGCTTCCGGGATTTCCTTTCCCGAACTGGCAGAGTGCATCAGCCAGCACTTTATGGTGAAGCGGACCAAAGCCGAGCAGCCGGCGGCGGATCACGTGGCCCATCTGGGGGTCCCGCATTCCGATGAAGGGCGTCGCGTCGCGGAGGCTTCCGAGAACCGCCCGTCCGAACGCGTGAGGCTGAAGCTGCCATGACGGCCCTCGTCCGCACGTGGAAGCTGCTGGTTCACAACTTCTGGTGGAGAGTGCTGGCTGTGCTGATTGCCGTCGCGATCTGGGGCATAGTGGCGAGCGAGCCGGAATTGTCTACCTTCGAGACCGTGCCAGTCGAGTATCGGAACCTGCCCGACGATCTCGAAATGAGCTCTCCTCCCGCCGAATCTGTGACGCTGGAGCTGCACGGGCCGTCCGGGGAATTGCGCGGTGTGGGCGAAAGTCGGTCCCCGGCTGTGGTTTTGGACATGACCAGCATGACGCCCGGCCTGCACACCTTCAATATTGGCGACGGCAACGTCCGGCTGGGGCGCGGCGTGAGGCTGATTCGCGCCATCCCATCCCAGGTGCGGTTCGAGTTCGACCGCCGCGTGACGCGCGCGATACCGGTCCAAGTCCGTTTCCTGGGCGAAGCGCAGAGCTCCTATGTGGTGGAACATTATGCGGTGGTCCCGGACAAGCTCGTCATCGTGGGACCGAGCCGTCACGTAGAGCAGGTCCGTGCCGCGTTGACCGATCCGGTGGATGTCTCCACGGTGGTCGGCACCTCGAATTTTCATGTGGCCGCATTCGTGGACGATTCCTACGTCCGATTTCAGTCGGCGCCCGAGGTGACGGTCACCGTTACGATGAAGAGGAAATAGCCGCTCAATCCAGACGGAGGCGCATTGGCGAAGGAACTGTTTGGAACCGACGGGATTCGTGGCGTGGCAGGGAAGTATCCGCTCGATCCTCGAACCATCTACGCGTTCGGCATGGCCTTGGGCGACGATGCCAAACTGAGCCAAACCGATCCCGAGATTCTGCTTGGAACCGATACGCGGGAATCCGGACCATGGATCGCCGAGCTGGTCGCGGGCGGGATCGAAAGCCGCGGGGCGCGCGTCCGCTATGCCGGCGTCATTACCACACCCGGTGTGGCCTACCTGACTCGCACCGGTCCGTTCGTGGCCGGGGTCATGATCTCGGCGTCGCACAATCCGTATCAGGACAACGGCATCAAGGTCTTCGGCCATAACGGTTTCAAACTCCCGGACTCGGAAGAGCACGCGATTGAGCGGGAAATCTTCCGCTTGAGCGAGGATGGCGTTCGAGCGATGCCCGTGCGGCTCCAGATCGATGAAGGTCTCGACCGCGCTTATGTGGAGTACCTGGCCTCTACAGTTACGACTCGCTTCGAGGGTGTGCGCCTGGTGCTCGACTGCGGCAACGGCGCAGCTTACCGGCTGGCCCCCGCGTTGTTCCGGCGTCTGGGCGCCAATGCCACCGTGATCTGCGGGGAGCCAAACGGCCGCAACATCAATCTGAATTGCGGCGCGCTCTACCTGGAGGCCCTGCAGAAGGCCGTGCTGGCACAAGACGCCGATGGCGGCGTGGCCTTTGACGGCGACGCCGATCGGGCGATCTTTGTCTCCAAAAGCGGCAAGGTCGTAAACGGCGACGCGGTAATGCTGGCGGCGGCACGCGCGCTGAAGGCCACCGGACGCCTGACCGGCGATATCGTGGTGGCTACCGTGATGTCGAATCTTGGCCTCCAAAAGGCGTTGGAGCAGGACGGCATCCGGATGACACGGACGCCGGTGGGCGATAAATACGTGCTCGAGGAAATGGTGAAGCTCGACGCGGCGCTAGGCGGGGAACAGTCCGGCCACGTGATTTTCCGGCAGTATGCTACCACGGGCGACGGCCTGCTGACCGCGCTGCGGGTTTTCGAAATTGCGCGCCAGGCGGGGGCCGACCTTGATGAGCTCACGGCCGGTTTACGAGTCTACCCGCAGAAACTGGTCAATGTTCGGGTCCGCCAGAAGAACGCGCTCACCGAATTGCCGCGCGTGGCGTGGGAAATTCGACGTGTGGAGGAAGAACTGGGCGCAACCGGGCGTGTGCTGGTGCGCTTCTCCGGAACCGAACCCCTGGCACGGGTCATGGTGGAAGGTCCAGATCTAGCGGCCGTCGAATCCTACACCGCACGTATCGCCGACGCCATTCGCAGCGAAATAGGCGCGTGAGCCGAACTGGTTTCACCCGTTGGGTTTGGTCTATACGGTCGACCCGGAGTGGCCATTGCCAAGGGGGGCGGTCATGACTAACGGGGGTTCCACTCGCGCTCTAGTCTGGTGTTCACCCGACCGCGATTTAGGCGGAGGCCATTTCCACATCACAGATCAACGCCACCCTGCGGGACCAGACCGCGTTGCCGGTGGCAGGTGCGGTGGGGAAGGCTACGCAGACCCCCACGGGGTCTGGCGTGCAGTGTCTTCAGCGGCCCCGACGGCAGTTTCCTGATCACCGACCTCCCCGTGGGGCCTTATCAGCTGGAAGTGAGTAAGGACGGCTTCAGCAAATAGGTGTAGTCCGGCATCGTCTGCAGGTGGCCGGCAACCCGAACCTCGAGGTCGCTTTGAAGGTAGGCTCCGTCAGCGAGCCGGTGGAGGTGCAGGCCGACGCCAACTTGGTTGAAACCCGGGGCGCCGACGCGGGCACGGTGATGGAGAACCAGTGCCTAAGCCTGACATTGATCCACCAAGTTGCGAGCCGGAGGCGACCTCGAAAGGAATTGTTAAGCTTCGATCACCGGTCGGCCCGGGTAATCTGTCATTACGTAATCCCGATTGTCCCGCCGAGTAGCGAAACGAGCCAGGGTATCGCTCGTTCGGGATTGAATAACTGAGGGGTCAGGATTATCTCCCAGGTCGAAGCAGCGTCCAGTCGTTGGTGAGCCCTGCGGCGGCGTAGAGGATCATCTTGGCTCGCTGGACCTGAAAATACGATAGCGGACATTTCGCCGGGCTTCGATGCAGTTCGGTCTTGCGGCCAACGCCAATTCGATTGTGAACGGGCTTGATCGTGGCACCGGTAAGCGCCTATGCGCCTCATCCCCAAAGCGCCACGATCCAGACCTGATTTTTGGTCTCTATGCGTTAGGGTATTTATTTAAGTGTCAATCGCATCTGTTAGAGAGTCTCTGCCCTTGGTAAAGCAGTAGCATCGTGCCACACTGCATCGGCACACGAGCCCCCGAAGCCCGTTGCGAGAAAGCCCACCCTTCGCGAGAAGGCCCATGCGGACCGGCTCAAGGTTCGTCATCGCGAACTGGCCTTCGGCGCCGGACGTAGTGTTGAAATTGGCGGTGACTCTCCAAGCTCCGAGCTTTGGAGGAACCCGAGGCCTTCCTGTGTGGCTCGCCCGTTAGTGTCAGTCGCAGCGGATGGCGGCGACCGGGTCCACTTGGGTCGCGCGCCGCGCGGGAACGTAACCCGACAACGCCGCTATCACGCCCACGCCCACCGTGGCCCAAACCAGAGTTGACGGGTCGGTGGGCGTGATGCCGTACAGCTGGCTAGTGACCAGTCGAGTGACTGCGAGGGCTGCCGGAAGGCCGATCAGCACTCCAACGCCCGCCAGCAGCAGGACTTCCCGCATCACCAGCCAGATGACGTTCGCTCTCACGGCGCCGAGGGCCATGCGGATGCCGATCTCGCGCGTGCGCCGCGCCACCCAGAATCCCATGACGCCATAGAGGCCGACCCCGGCGAGCACCGTCGCCAGCACACCGAACGCGCCCGCCAAGCTGGCCGCGAGTTTTTCCACCGCCAGCGAATCGTCGCGCTGGTGTTCCTCGGTTTTCATCAGATAGACCGGCAGATCGGGGTTGAGCTTTCGGACAAGGGCCCGCAGCACCGGGAACATTTGCGCCGAGCCGATCTCGGTGCGCACGTAGGCCGTCATTCCCGCTGCCCAATCGTTCTGCAGGTAGGGGAAATAGACCTGTCGGGGTGGGTTCTGCCGCATGGTCTGGTAGCGCGTGTCGCCGACCACGCCGATGATCTCAATGTTGGTTTGGGTTCCGGGATCCCCGCCGAGCCCGATATGCCGACCCACGGCTGGCCCGTCGCCGAAGTAGTGGCGGGCGAACTTCTCATTGACAATCACCACGCGGGGCGCGCCCATCGTGTCCCGCTCGGTAAAATCGCGCCCCGCATAGAGCGGAATGCGGAGCGCGGCAAAGAACCCTGAAGAGACATGGTTGACCCACGGATTCATGTCTTCGCCGGGCTTGGCGACGTAGCCCTCTACCGAAACGGTGCTGTCCCATTCATTGAAGCTCAGCGGCGGCACAACGCACGAGGCCGCTGCCTGGACGCCGGGCAGCGCGGCGAGGTCGCGGTCGAGCTCCTGGTAGAAGTGCTTCGCCCGCTCGAGTTTGTAACCGCTCAGGGTCGGATCGACGGCGAAGGAGAGCAGGTTGCTGATCTCGAATCCGGGGTTGAGATCTTTCAGGTTTTGGAGGCTGCGCACAAAGAGGCCTGCGCCGATCAGGAGCAGCAGCGAGAGGCTGACCTGCGCGGTGGCCAGCATTTTCCGCCAGCTAGTATGGCCGCCGGTGACCGAGCCGGCCTGGTCCTTGAGCGTGGGTGCGAGCGCCGGCCGTGTGGCTTCGAACGCTGGTGTCAGCCCGAACAACAGGGCAGTCAAGAGTGAAACGCCCAGCGTAAAGGCCAGGATCTGCAGATTGGGACTGGTCTGGTAGTGGAGCGGCGGGTCGATTTGGGGCATGATGCCCATCAACAACCGCATCGCCGGCGGCAGAATCAACAGGCCGAGCAAGCCGCCCGCGAGCGACAGCAGCAAGCTCTCCATCAAAAGCTGGCGGATGAGCCGGACGCGGCCGGCTCCGAGCGCCAGGCGAACGGCAATCTCTTTCTGGCGTCCGGTGGCGCGGGCGATCATCAAATTGGCCACGTTGGCGCAGGCAATCAGCAGCACCAGGCTGACCATGGCCATCATGGCAAGCAGCGGGGCTTCCAGGAACTGCCGAGCTTCATCCTGACCGCGCCCGCCGGGCATCACGTCGAGGGTCATTTTCAAAAACTGCTGCCGCGCATAGGCGGAAGCGTGGGCGAACTCCTTCTGCTGGATTTCCATCTCCAGCACGTGGTGAAAGAGAGGCTGGAGCGAAGCCTTGGCGTCCCGCATCGTAACGCCTGGCTTCAAACGCGCGAACACCTGCACCCAGCGCCACCGGCGATCTTCGAGCGGCCGCTCCCGAGTGATAATTTCCGAAGCCATCATCATTGGGATGTAAATCTGGGTGGAGAAGAGCCGGTCGACGCCTTCGAATCGCGGCTGGGCCACGCCAACAATGGTGAGCTGGCGATCGTTGACCAGAATCTGCTTACCGAGGACCGCAGGATCGCGGGCGTATCGCGTGGTCCAGTAATCGTATCCCAGCACCGCCAGCGGCGCTCCGTTGGGCGTGCGGTCCTCCTCGGTAGTAAAAAGCCGGCCGAGCGCCGGGTGTACTCCCAGAACCTGGAAATAGGTGCCCGAGACCAGCTCTCCAACCGCCCGCTCGCTAGTGCCGCCATAACTCACGCTCAGCGAGGCCAGAGAGCGGCACAGCATGCCGCTAAAAACCTGGTTCTGGTTGTGGAAGTCTTCATAGATCGGATAGGAGAGCGCGTTCATACCGGTGTTGGAGCCATACTGATTGCCGACCTCCCGCAGTTGTACCAGTTGCCCCGGATTCTGGACTGGGAGCAGATGCAGCAAGACGTGGTCCAGCATGCTGAAGACGGCGGTATTGGCGCCGATTCCGAGCGCCAGCGAGATCACCGCGATCGAGGCGAACACCGGGGATTTCCCGAGCGACCGGATGGTGTAGCGCAGGTCACCGAGCAGGTTCATGCGAAACTCCTCGCGTGGTTATGTCTGATGACTGAGATACGGCGGACGTCCGGTTTTGTTCCGGAAAGGTTCAAAGCCCGAACGCTTTATTCCGGGTTGAGCAGCTTAACCTCGCCCAGTCCCAGCTCGCGGACGCCGGTCTCGATCTTGGCGCGGTCGCCCACGACCACCCACATCATGTGATCGGGCTCGACGACCTCGCTGGCGGCCCGGCTGGTGTCGCCCAAACTCACTTCGCGGATCTTCGAGGCATAGGTGTCATAGTAGTTGTCCGGCAATCCGTACCCCACCAGTTCCTCGATGGAAGCGGCCACTTGTCCGATGGTCTCGCGGGAGCCGGGCAGCCGCAGCGTCTCGCTATTTTTCACGCGGGCCAACTCCCCGTCGGTCGCCGGGCGGTCGCCGCGGATGTCGCGCAACTCCTTGGCGACCTCTGCCAGCGATTCTTTGGTCTTGTCGGTCTGGACCGGAGCATATACCAGGAACGGGCGCTGGCCGACGGCGCCAATCAGTAGAGTCTGGGCGCCGTAGGACCAGTGCTTGTCTTCTCGCAGGTTCATGTTGATGCGGGCTCCGAAATCACCGCCCAGAATATCGTTCATCGCTACAATCGGAATTTCGTCGGGGTTGTTCTTGGGCGGTGCCACGTTGCCGGCCAGAATCAGGGATTGCTGCGAGCCGGGCCGGTCCACCAGATAAACGATGGACTTCTCCGGCAGCGTCACCTTCGCCAGGTTCTTCTTCGGTATGTCTCCGGGCTTCCATCCGGCAAACAGCTTCTCCAGCTTGGGCTGGATCTCGGCCAGTGTCGTATCGCCCACCACGACCAGCGTCGAATGGTTGGGTTTGAACCACGCTGCGTGGAACTTCAGCAGATCTTCGCGGGTCAGGCGAGTGACGTTCTCCGGAGTGCCCGATCCGGTAAAAGGCTCGGCGTAGGCGTGGCCTTTTCCATAGATGAGTCCGGGAAGCACCCGCAGTGCCATCTGCATGGGTGTGGCCCTTTCCCGTTCGATCGCGCTGACCTGCAGCATCTGCTGGCGTTTGAAGTCGCTCTCAGGGAACGACGGGTTGAGTACCACGTCGGCGTAGATCCCGAGCGCCGAATCCAGATTGGACTTCAACGTAGACAACCGCACGAAGATCTGGTCCACCGAAGACGCCGTGGTCAACCGGGCGCCCAGTTGAGCCAGCTGTTCGCTGATCTCGAGCGCGGAGCGGGTCTTGGTGCCCTGGTCGAGCAGGCTGGAGGTAAGGCGCGCGGTTCCCGGGGAGGCGGACTGGTCGGCCGCATAGCCGGAATCCACGAGCAGGCTGAGATTCACCAGGGGGACTTCATGCCGCTCGGCCACGACCACGCGAAGACCGCTCGATAGCGTCGTCCGTTCGAGCTTGGGGAGGCGGGGCTCCGGTGGGCGGCCGACCTCGGGCGGCTTGCTGCGGTCGGCAGGCTGGGAGGAAGCCTGCGGGTCGCCGAACGGAAAAATTTCCAGCGTGTACGTGCCGTCGGCCAGCCACCGCCTGGCGGCTTCCTGCAGTTGGGCAGCAGTTGCGGCACGCGCGCGGTCGAGCGCGACCTTGTATGCGCCGGGGTCGCCCAGATAAGTTTGGCTCATGGCCAGGACGTCCGACTTGCCGCCGAAGCCGCCGATCTGGTCGATGCCGCGCACGAAGTTCGCCAGGTATTGCGTACGCACCCGGTTGACTTCCTCAGGCGTCGGCCCGTCCGCCAGAAAACGCGCCATCTCTTCGTTGATGGCCTTTTCCACGCGCTCGAGCGGCACGCCCGGGCGGGCCATGGCGGTGATCCCAAACTGGCCGCCGATCTCGCGCGGGTTGACGAAGGCCGCTACGCTGGTGGCGAGCTGATCGTCGTATACCAGGCGCTTGTAGAGCCGCGAGGTTCGCCCGACGCCGAGCACATCGCTCACCAGGTCCAGCCGGTCGGAGTCCTCATTGCCGAATTCCGGGATGTTCCAGAGCTTGTCGATGCGGGCCTGCGGCACGCGATCCTGCATGACGGCCCGGTGGCTTCCCGACATCTTGGCAATCCAGGCCCGCTGGCGGGTGACGGGCGGACCTGGCGGAATCTCGCCGAAATACTTTTCTACCTTCTGGTGAACCGCCTCGGGATCCACGTCGCCAGCCACTACCAGCACCGCGTTGGAGGGTCCGTAGGAAGTCTGGAACCACTCTTTCACGTCGCTTAGGGAGGCGGCGTTGAGATCCGTCATGGAGCCGATGGTGCTCCAGGAGTAAGGGTGCCCGGAGGGGTACGTGTCCTGCTGTTCGGTCTCGTCGGCCATGCCGTAAGGCTCATTTTCCCCCTGGCGTTTTTCATTCTGGACCACGCCGCGCTGCAGATCGAGTGTCTGTTGATCGATGGCGCCTACCATGTAACCCATGCGGTCGGACTCCATCCAGAGCGTATAATCCAGCGCCGAGACGGGCACGGTTTCGAAGTAGTTGGTGCGGTCTTCACTGGTGGTGCCGTTCAGGTTGGTAGCGCCGATGCGCTCCATGGCGTCGATGTAGCGGCCGTGAAAATGTTCGCTGCCGCCAAACATCAGGTGCTCGAACAGATGGGCGAACCCGGTCTTGCCTGGCCGCTCGTTCTTCGATCCCACGTGGTACCAGACATTCACGGCTACGATAGGCGCCTTATGATCCTCGTGAACGATCAGAGTCAGGCCGTTGGACAAAACGAATTTTTGAAAGGGGATGTCAACCTGTTGGGACCAGCAGGGAAGTGAAAAAACCAGAGCAGCAAGAAGAATGCGGCGCATCGGGACCTCCTTTTCAGGACTGTAACATGGAAGCTGGATAGCAGCCTCCCCGAGGCGCCCCAGAAGAAGTTAGACGGAGCGCGGGCGATTTGGTCACCTTGCGGCGAATTCGATCGAACCACCGCCCTCACGATGGCTTTCGCCCCGCACGGCGAACTGCGTCCTCGGCGTCTCCCGGCTCGAGATGGGCAAGATTTGTGCCCGTTTCCCGACGTTTGTCTTCAGGGTAGGGTGTCTCGAGCCAGCTGGTCTTGAGTCTTTGCGTTATTTAAGTCGAACGCGAACGAGATTTCGTTCCTGCTACCACCGGACTTGAAGCACCGAGGAGACAGGATAAGGGGGATTCGGGGGAGATCGCGTTCAACCGCCCATTCGATTGCCTGGTCCCGCTCTCGCGAGACTCCATATCGAGCTGATCGATCCACACGTTCGCGCTCCGGCTTTCCAATCCCGGACCAATCGGGGCGAAGTCCGGTTCCTCCCGACGATCACTGAAGAACCTCGACGCCCACATCGTGTCGGGATTCGGGAAACGTCTGGCCGCAACTACCGGCTACGTACCCTACTGATTACCACCCAAAACCGGTTCCAGAGAACCGTCTGGTCACCGCAGAATGGAGAAAATTGCCTGTGTGCCCAAGTAACTCCACTCGCTCAGCCACCGACCGAAATCGGAGAGCGAGACGGCGACGATGAGCAGCAGGAACCCGAACCGGGCCAGTTCAACGTAGACCATCGTGGGGATGCGCGCCGCCAGCAGCAGTTTCGAACCATCGAGCGGGGGCACGGGAAGAAGGTTGAAAAGCGCCAGGTAGAGGCTGAGAAAGACGCCTTGCCGGGCGAACCCGGCCAGGGCGGGGATCGAACGACTGGTCAGCACGGCCACCATAGCCATCACGACAGCCAGCACGACGTTGCTGAGCGGCCCGGCCAAGGCCACGAGCGCGAGCCCATTCAACCCGCCTTTGAGCTTAGAATTGTCGGTGCGTACGGGCTTACCCCACCCCAGGAACCCGGCGCCCAGCAGCGAAGTGACGAACGGTAGAATGGCGGTCCCCAGCCAATCGACGTGCGCCAGCGGATGGAGGGTAACGCGGCCTTCCCGGCTGGGCGTATCGTCGCCCAGCAGGGTCGCGACCCAGGCGTGAGCGAACTCGTGTGGAGCCGTCAAGATCCACAACAGCAATACGTTCAGGAGTGCCGCCTGCAGCTCGAGATGCATGTCTTAACGCCGCCTCTTCACGGCGCCCCGCAGGTCCACGAGCGCTGGCACCGTCGGAACCGCGACCGCTTTCATCAGACTGTCAGGTCCATTGTACGTGGTATGATGTGGTTTAACCATCAGTCCTTTCCCGAGGTACAATCCACTTGGCCGTAATTGAAGGCTGCCGGCACTCGCTGGAGATTGCCATACCGGTTGAAGAAGTGGAAGGCGAGACCAGCCGCATCACCGCCGACGTTCAGAAGCGCGCCCGGCTGCCCGGCTTTCGTCCTGGCAAGGCCCCCGCCACTCTGATCCGGAAGCAATTCGGCGGCGACATTCGCCAAAAGGTGCTGGAGAGCCTGATTCCCAAGTATCTGCAAAGGCAGTTCGAGGCCGAAAACCTGAACGTCGTGGGCACGCCCGATATCAAGGACGTGCATTTCCAGGTAGGCGAGCCCCTGCGCTTCAAGGCGGAATTCGAGGTGGTCCCGGAAATCGAGCTCAAGGACTATAAAGATGTCGAAGTCCCGTACCACGACCCGGAAGTCACCGACGAGGACCTCGGGAAGCGCATCGAAGAAATCCGCGAGCAGAAAGCCAACTACGCAAATATTGACCCGCGACCACTCGAGAACGGTGATCACGCGGTGGTCGCGTTGGTGAGCGTGGCCGGCGTCGAAGGTGAGCCGGTGAAGCAGGACGAAATGGTGCTCGAAATCGGCGGCGCCGACACCTTCGAAGCGTTCAGCGACAACCTGCGCGGGCTGTCCCCCGGCGAGGAGAACGAGTTTGACGTGCCCTACCCGGCCGACTACGGGGCGCCGCGGCTGGCGGGTAAGACGGTTCGTTTTCACGCCACCGTGAAGGGGGTCCGAAAAAAAGAGTTGCCGGAACTCAATGATGAGTTTGCCCAGGACCTCGGTGACTACCGCAATTTGGAAGAATTGCGGGAAGCGGTGCGCAAAGCGTTGTTTGCCCAGCGCCAGCACGAAGCCCAGCAGGAGGCCAAGAATCAGATCATGGACCGGCTGGTAGACCGGCACGAGTTTCCCGTCCCGGCCGCCTATATCGATCGCCAGATCCGGAACCGGGTCGAACAGACCCTGCGTACCATGGCGTCGGAAGCCATCGACCCGCGGTCGCTGCAGTTGGATTGGGAGAAGGTTAAGGAGTCGCAGCGCGACAAGGCGGTCCGCGAGGTGAAAGCCTCTATGCTGCTGTCCAAAATTGCCGAGCGGGAAGCCATTGGGGTGACCCGCGACGAAGTCGATCGCGAGGTGGAGCGCCTCGCCCGGCAGCAGCGGGAGCCGGTGGCCGCGCTTCACTTGAGGTTTGAGAAGGATGGCACCCTTGGGCGCATCGCGTCTCACATCCAGACTGAAAAAACGTTGACTTTTTTGTTTGAGCATGCCCGGAAAACGGCCTAAGTTCAGTTCCGGAAGTACTTATGGACCGTCCGCGGGTCGCGGCATCCATTGCTATGAAGCCGCGTTCGGGTGATAATAGGACTGAAACCAATGGGGAGATCCTGCTAGGGCGGTCGGCGGGATTGGGGCTGTTTCCGAGGCAAGCCAGATGAGGAGAAGGTTGCGTGAAGCGTACCGGATCTGATGACGCGCTGCGGTGTTCATTCTGTCACAAAAGCCAGGACGTGGTCGGCAAGCTGATCTCCTCCCCCAGCGACTACCCCCGGGCGTACATCTGTGATGAATGCATCGCGGTCTGCAACTCGATCCTGGAGGACGACAAGGGGGAACCCGCCGCCGGGGCTCCTAACAAGATTCCCAAGCCCTTGGAAGTAAAGGAATTTCTCGACCAGTACGTGATCGGGCAGGAAGCCACCAAAAAGAAACTGGCGGTCGCCGTTTACAACCACTGCAAACGGATCCACATGAACCGCACGCGCTCGAGCGACGTCGAACTGCAGAAGTCGAACATTCTGCTCATTGGTCCCACTGGCACGGGCAAAACGCTGATGGCGCAGACCCTGGCCAAGATTCTGGACGTGCCGTTTGCGATCGTCGATGCCACCACTCTCACCGAAGCCGGCTACGTCGGCGAGGATGTCGAGAACATCATCCTCAAGCTGTTGCAGGCGGCTGATGGCGATGTGGCCAAGTGCCAGCAGGGGATTATTTACATCGACGAAATCGATAAGATCTGCCGCAAGGACGAGAACCCGTCCATCACCCGCGACGTCTCCGGAGAAGGCGTGCAGCAGGCGTTGCTCAAGATTCTGGAAGGGACCGTGGCGAATGTTCCTCCACAGGGCGGCCGGAAACACCCGCATCAGGAATTCACCCCAATCGACACCACGAATATCTTGTTCATTTGCGGCGGGGCCTTTGTGGGTTTGGAGAAGGTGATCGCGCGTCGCACAGGCAAGAAGGCCATGGGGTTCCTCCAGGAAGACGAAAAAGGCGGCAAGGTTACCGGCATGAGCGGGCGGAGGGATATCGACCTGCTGTCGCAGGTGCAGCCGGTCGACCTGATCAAATTCGGTTTTATCCCCGAGTTTATCGGCCGTTTGCCGGTCAATGCGGTGCTCGAGGACCTGGACCGGAGCGCCCTGATCCAGATCCTGACCCGGCCGAAGAACGCCATCGTCAAGCAGTACCAGAAACTGTTTGAGTTCGAGAACGTGCGGTTGAAAATCGGTGATGAGGCCCTCGAGGCCATTGCGGATCTGGCCATGGAGCGCAAGGTGGGAGCGCGCGGCTTGCGCATGATTCTCGAGGATCTGATGCTGGATTTGATGTATTATTTACCTTCGTATAAGAAGGTGCGCGAGTTTCAGGTGACCAAAGAGATGGTGCTCTCGCAGAAAATCAGTCTGACACTTTTGGAAAAGGCCGGCTGACATTTGTCGCCCGGCGCGAGCGCTGGCGGGGCCTGAGGGGCCGTAGCCTTCCCACGGAGTATAATGCTTACCTCTAAGGAAAAATCCGACACAAAACGTCTGCCGATGATGCCCATTCGGGACGTCGTCATCTTCCCCTACATGATGACGCCGTTCGTGGTGGGCCGGGAATCGAGCGTGCGGGCGCTCGAAGAGGCGATGGGGGGGGACAAGAAGATTTTTCTTGCCACGCAGCACGACGCCTCCATCGACGAACCGAAGCCCGACGAGATTTACAGCGTCGGCACCATCGTCAACATTGTTCAGAGCCTGAAACTACCCGACGGCAACATCAAAGTGCTGGTCGAAGGCGTGGAACGCGCCAAAGTGGTTTCGGTTTCCGACGAGGAGGGCTTTTTCCACGCGATCGTTCGCACCGCGGCCTTCAAGGTGGAGGCCGGGCCGCAACTGGAGTCGTTAATCAGTCGCGTGACCGGGCTATTCGAGCAGTACGTCAAGCTGAGCCAGAACCTGAACTACGAGACCATGATCGCGGCCATCCGAGTGGACGACCCCGGCAAGCTGTCGGATACGGTCGGCGCCAACCTGCAACTCACCATCGAAGAAAAGCAGGAACTGCTGGAGATTTTCGATCCTATCGACCGGCTGACGCGCGTGGCCGAAATGCTGGATATCGAAATCGAAAAGCTCAACGTCGATCGCACCATTCAGGGCCGCGTAAAGCGTCAGATGGAAAAGGCGCAAAAGGAGTATTACCTCAACGAGAAGATCAAGGCCATCCAGAAGGAGCTCGGGCGGGGCGAAA
>JAGWQP010000535.1 GCA_028876805.1 Acidobacteriota bacterium
CCGCCCGCCGCCATAGCTGAAAACATCGATTCGCTTGTGACAGTGCGGGCAATTCATGAAACTCATAGACATAGCTTCACGCCAAACTGTTTCAGCAGTTGGATGCGTTCACCGTGAGCCATGGGCGTCCGATTGATGCCCATCATCAGAGGCACGTTAGGGCCGTAGACATCGGCGTCCATCAGACCGGCCTTATGCCCCGAGCGAAGCCAGCGCCACCCCCAGGTTGACCGAAAACTGTGGTCTTGCCGACACCCGCTTCCCGGAGCCCACGGCGATCAGATGTTTCACGCCCGTAATGGGCAACTTCGGCGGCACGGGCTGGTTGGCAGTCATCGCCCTACCATCGTAGCAACAGGCAGTCTGTTTCTACCGGACGAGCAGCCGGTTCAAAATGTAATCGACGATCGTGAGTAGAATCGATCCCAGGACCGCCGGCAGGCAGCCGACAACACGGAATCCCGGGACGAAGGCCGACGCAAGCTTGAGCATTAGCCCGTTAATCAGGAAGTACACAATCCCCAGACTGAGGATGATGAATGGCAGCAAGACGACTTTGAGGATCAGGCCGACGGTAGCGCTGACCAGACCGATGACGAATGCCGCGATCAACGCGGCGCCCAGACCATCGACCTCGATTCCGGGCAGGATCTGGGCGACGATCAGAAGAGCGACGCCGCTGAGAACCCAATGGATGATCCAATAACGCACAGTCTCGATGATACCCAACATTGACGAACTGAACGGAATGGTTCCCGGCCGGAACAGGGGGTTGGGGGCTCCCCTCTGGTCCAATTTCAGAACTTTTCCCTCGCTCGCGCCGTCTAAGCTTCCATGCGTTTGCTGGAAGACGTCCGTTCCGGAGTGCGCACGATGGCCAAGAACCCCGTCGTGACCATCGTGTCCGTGTTGACACTCGGCTTGGGAATCGGGGTGAACGCCACCGTATTCACGCTGTCAAGTACCGTTCTTTTCAAGGGCTTCCCCTTCGATCGGAGCGACCGCATTCTGTACTTGGGCGAGCGCAACACTTCCCGCCAGCAGCAGCGGTTCGGCCCCGTTTCGTTTCCCGATTTTCTAGACTGGCGAACCCGCGTCCATACCTTTCAGGGCTTGGCCGCGGCGGTCGGTATGCGCGCCACCATTAGCGACCAGGCGGCGCCCCCGGAAAGCTACCAGGTCACCCGAATCAGCACCAACGCCTTCCGCCTGATCGGTCAAAAACCGGTCATCGGCCGCGATTTCACGGACGCCGATGAAGGCCGCGGCGCACCCGCGGTGCTGCTTCTGACCTACGGGTTGTGGGAGCGGCGCTACGGCAAAGATCCCGCCATCCTCGGCCGCACCATACGATTTAACAGCTATCCTGCAACCGTGGTCGGCGTGATGCCCAAAGATTTCGGGTTTCCGTTCAACCAGGATCTGTGGATTCAACTCGTGCCCATGGGCGACAACGACGCCTTCGAAAAGCGCGAGAGCCGATTCATGATCGTGTTCGGGCGCATGCAGGACGGGACCAACATCAAGGCTGCCCGCGCCGAGATGGATAGCATCGGTCACAACCTGGCGGCCGCCTACCCGGTCTCGAACCGGGAATATACGCCGGTGGTTCAAGACTACAACGAGTTCTACATGGGTCCGGAAATCGTCGTGATCTTTTCCTCGATGCTGGTGGCTGTGGGCTTCGTGCTGCTCATCGCCTGCGTCAACATCGCCAACCTGATGCTGGCGCGGGCAGCTGGCCGGGCGCGTGAGATCTCCGTCCGCCTGGCGATCGGTGCGGGCCGCTGGCGCATCGTCCGGCAACTGCTGGTCGAAAGTGTGATGCTGTCGTCGGTCGGCGGTTTTCTGGGATGGCTGATCGCTCGGTGGGGCACGCGTGCGTTCGCACTCGAGGTGGTACAGTTCGGCGCGCCCAAGTGGCTCGATTTTTCCATGGATTACGTTGCCTTTGTGTACCTCGCCTTAGTCTCGCTGGGCACGGGCATTTTGTTTGGCCTGGCGCCCGCACTACGCCTCTCCCGACTCGACTTCCACTCGGTTCTCAGAGATGGCGGCCGCGGCGCGAGCGTCGGCCGCCACCACAAACATTTCACCAGCCTCCTCGTCACGGCCGAGTTGGCGCTGGCCATGATCCTGCTAACGGGAGCGGGGCTCATGATTCGCAGCTTCCTGAATGTTTACCGCGCGCAGCTCGGCGTCAAACCCGATCACATCCTCACCATGCGCCTGCCGCTGCCGTCCGCCAAATACGCCACACCGGCCAGCCAGATCACATTCCACCAGCAATTAAAGCAGCGGGCGGAGGCAGTCCCCGGCGTCGAAACAATGGCGATCGCCAATTTCCTGCCCACCGGCGGCTCATTAACCATCCCATACGAGTTCGCGGGCGCGCCTCCGGTGGACGAGAAGCAGCGGCCCACGCTCTCGGTCCTGGTGGTGAGTCCGGACTATTTCCGCGCCGTGGATGCGCCGATCTTGTCGGGCCGCAGCTTCACTGACGCCGATGGCGCCTCCGGCCAGCCGGTAGTGATCGTGAATCAACGCTTCGTGGCCAAATACTGGCCGGGCCAAGACCCCCTCGGCAAGCGGTTGCGCTTGTTTGACGGGCCTCCAGGACCGGGCGGGGGCGCGCAGGCAACCAAAGACTGGCTGACGGTCATTGGCGTGGTGCCCAACATTGTGCAGAACGATATCACACCGCGGGAAATCGACGCTTTGATCTACCTTCCCTACCGCCAGAAACCCACCGCCGACATGGCAATCCTCGCCAAAACCAGGGTTCCGCCGGGAACCCTCGCCGGCGCGTTCCGCCATGAAATCCAGCAGATCGATCCCGACCTGCCGGTCTACAACCTCTGGACTCTCGCCGAGCGTCTGGAGCGGAATTATTGGCTACAACGGGTCATCGGCGTTCTGTTTCTGATTTTCGGCTTGGTTGCGCTGGCGTTGGCCTCCATCGGCCTCTATGCTTCCATGGCCCATTCCGTAAGCCAGCGAACGCAGGAGATCGGCATCCGCATGGCGGTGGGCGCCACCGCCCAAAGGATTCATCGCCTGGTCTTCGGCCAAGGTGTGCGGCAATTAGCAATCGGATTGGTCTTTGGTCTGGGAGGCTCGCTGGCCCTCACGCGCATTCTCAGGTCAGTGTTGGTCCAGGTCTCGCCCGCCGACCCAGCCACTCTCGTGACTGCCACTCTGGTGCTTTCCGCTGCCGCGGCATTTGGCTGCCTAATTCCCGCGCGCCGCGCGATGCGCGTAGACCCGATCGTGGCGCTCTACCGGGAGTAGCATGTTGGGGACTCCTGCCAAACGGCTAACCGGAAGCTGTTCCGACGTCGCGGCGTTATGAACACATGTACTAACCCGCCCTGTAGACTTCGGTTGCCGCCTGCCAGTCGTATGCTGACCTGATTTGTGCTGCGCGTAGTCTCGCCAAACTGGCGTGCGGCTAGGTTTTCCGTTACCGTTGCTCGGCATGAGCAATACAAGACCTTCCGCATACTCTATTCCGCCCGCAGTTAAGATTTCGGCCTTGCGCCAGCGGATGATCGATGACATGACGGTGCGCAACCTCGCGCCCAATACCATGCTGTGTTACCTTAAGCAGGTCCACTACCTCGCCCGATATTCTCGCAAGTCCCCAGCGCAGTTAACTCCGGAAGACATTCGCGAATATCAACTCTATTTGGCCCAGGACAGGAAGGTGTCCGTGAGCAGCCGGTTGGTGGCCATGACCGCGCTGCGGTTTCTCTACGGGGTCACTCTGCGGCGGGAACGTTTCATCGAAATGCTCCCCATGCCGCGCAAGGAACACCATCTTCCGGTGATCCTCAGCCCCGCAGAAGTCCTGCGGTTTCTGGAAGCGGCTCCGTCCTATTCTCACCGCGTCATCTTCAGCACCATGTACGGCACCGGTATGCGCGTCAGCGAAGCCCTGCATCTGCGGATGGGCCACATCGACAGGCAGCGCATGATGATTCGCATCGAGCAAGCAAAGGGAACAGTGTTCCAAGTGCACAGCTTCGCCACCCACATGCTCGACAATGGCGCCGAGTTGCCAGTCATTCAGGTTCTGCTCGGCCACGACGATCCGCGCGACACCATGATCTACCTGCATCTGTCCAGGCGGAAACTAAAGTCAGCGCCCAGTCCGCTGGAGA
>JAGWQP010000536.1 GCA_028876805.1 Acidobacteriota bacterium
GCAAGTTTGCGGCCTACGACGTGCGTACGCTCAAGGAGAACTGGAAGATTGAGCAGCGCGCGCCGTTCATGACTGCCATTCTTTCCACGGCGGGGGGCATCGCGTTTATCGGCGACATGGACCGCGTGTTCCGGGCCGTCGATGTCAAGACCGGCAAGGAGCTGTGGCGGACGCGGTTGGGCACCTCGGTGCAGGGCTTCCCGCTCGCCTTCAGTGTCGGTGGCAAGCAGTACATCGCCGTATCGAGCGGCCTGGGCGGTGGCAGTCCGCGCATGGTGCCGAGCGTACTCGCCCCCGACGTCCACTACCCGGCCTACGGCAACGCGCTTTACGTGTTCGCCCTGCCGGACAAGAAATAGCCTGCGCACCGGGCCGACCGATGAAGGTACACGTCGAGTGCTACGCCGGGCGGAAGGCCGAGGAGCGGCCCGTTCGTTTTCAACTCGAGGATCACGAGTACGTCGTCGTGGACGTTCTCGACCAATGGTACGGCCCGGATGACCGTTTTTACAAAGTGCGCGCCGACGACGGCAACCTCTACATCCTGCGACACCACCCCGCGGCCGGCCGGTGGAGCCTGGAATCGTTCCGCGGACCCCGCTAGAAACATGCAGAGAAATGGCTCTTTCGAGCCCGCAACCGGCAACCGGTTTTTCGCGTCGCTGGACCTGATGAATCCAAGTTTGTGGATGGCGGCGCTTCTTGTACCGCTTTCGGCCGCGTTGCCTGCTCAGGACGCAAGCGCTACGCTTTCGGGCACCATTATGGGTCCTTCAGGAGCGGTCCGCGACGCCAAGGTCACCGTCAGGAATGCGGCGACAGGCCGATCGACGGACGCCCAAACCGACGCTTCCGGTTCCTACACGATGTCCAACCTTCCCCCGGGAGATTACGAAGTCATTGTGTCCGCGGAGGGCTTCAGCTTGCAATCGGCCCAAGTGACACTCGCGGCCGGAGCCCGGCTGGGGGCGGACCTTTCGCTGGCGGCCACTGGGGCGCCTTCACTCGAGGATCTCGGTTTCACTCCCGGCGAGAGCCATGGAAGTACGGCGGAGCAGGCGCGGCTGAACCGGCGGTCGCACATGCTGAAGGTCCATCAACGGCTGGGTTTGATCACAGCCGCCCCCATGCTAGCCACGATTCTGACGGCTTCCGGGGCAGCGGGCCGGCACGGCACCGCCTCCGGCCGCGACCTCCACGCCACGCTCGGCGCGGCGACGGCCGGAATGTATTTCACCAGCGCCGGCTTTTCCCTTTTCGCACCCAAGATTCCGGGGACTACACCCCACGGGCAGATCCGCCTGCACAAGTTCTTGGCCTGGATTCATGGCCCGGGAATGATCCTGACGCCGGCATTGGGCGCCATGGCTTTCGAGCAGCGAAGCAAGGGAGAGAGGCTGCATGGGATCGCTTCCGCCCACGGCGTAGTTGCCGCGACCACGGGCATCGCCTATGGGCTGTCGATTCTGGCGGTGTCGGTGAAATTCTGACGCCATGAACCGATTTTTCTGGCTAGCCTTGCTCGCCTGCGCGCTTCCGATGTGGATCCTGGCCGACGGGCAATGGGCTCTCGAACAGTCCACGCTCACCTATCACGTGTCGCACCCGCTGCACGAGGTCAATGGCGTCAGCCACGCGGCCCGCGGCAAAGGAGTTTGCCACGGCGGACAATGTGATTTCCTGATCGCGGTCGCCGTCAAGTCGTTTGACTCCGGCGACAGCAACCGCGACCTTCATATGCTTCAAGTGACGCGTGGCGGCGAGTTTCCGCTGATCACCGTGCGCCTGCACATACCCGAAGAAGCCTCTTTGGTGCCAACCATCCTTGCGGATCTGGAGATCCAGTTCGCTGGTCAAACCGCCCACTACCGGCAGGTCCCCTTCGAGCGCCTGGGTCAAGGGAGCGCGGTCAAAATCAAGGGCACGATTCCAGCCACCATATCCGATTTCAAGATCGACCCGCCGTCGCTATTGACGTTCCCCATTAAGAACGACATCCCGATCCATGTGGAAATGACGTGGCGTCCCATGTGACAAGAGCCGACCGCCGGTAGCCTCGGAAATCGGAGTTGAAAGGAACTCGGTTCGGACTGCATTCCTCGGTATCACGGCCCGAAACGGAGGCGGAGCGATTTGGGGCTTCCGCCGTTAGGCGGGCAAGTCCCGAACGCGGCCGTGCAAACTCAGGAGGTGCTTCGTGAAAACTCACAGTGGACTCGATCCGCTTCTCCGGCTCTGGTTCTTTCTCCTCGCAGCAGGGCGCATCGTCGTTCCGGCGCTCGTCCTGGATGTCCTTCCAGCC
>JAGWQP010000537.1 GCA_028876805.1 Acidobacteriota bacterium
CTCTTCCGTGGTTAAGGGCCCGGGAGCCTTGCCGGACCTGCCCACCAACCTTACTGGCCCTCGCCAGAGTGCACGCGACGCACACCGTCATTCTGCGTGGTCTCGTAGCGGAGGTTACTATCTCCTTTGCCTCTTGCCTCGGAGGCTGAACGTCAGATGGCCGGTTGGTACCGTCACGGCCTATCGCTCCCCTAGCCCGACTCTCCCTATTGAAACATTTTGCTCTCTGAGCGCTTTCAGTCTAGCTGATTCCCGGCACGGCGTTAACGCTGGCCACGGGGTGGCGACGTCCCGGGAGTCCTCTCTATTCGACGCCCTAACTTCATTAATGGCTACCGGCTAAGGTTGGTAGTCACTAAAACGAGGGCGCCACCTCGTAACAGCACTGAAACGAAGCCAAAGACGTCCAGTAGTTAAGCCGCCACGCCGATCCGCTATTTCACCCGGAAATGAAATCTCGCCGCGGGTGATGTGACCGTCGGCAGCCAGGACCTGCCAGTGCAGCTTATATTCGCCAGCACCGAGTCCGGTGATGCGCGCTTCCAATGTAGCCGGACTGGATAATGGATCGAGAGCGGACGGAGCGTTTGATCTGGTAGAACCAGGGTTAGCCCTGGCCAGGCCCGCCATGGCGGGTTCTTTTTAAATTCATTTGTTATAGTTTCCAGACGGGCTTACCGTCCTTCCATCCGTCGGCACAACCGAGGCGCCAAATAGAACCGAACGCCCCGTGCGCTGTCACTTCCGATATTTGAAACATCACGCCCACCTCCAAAGCGTCCTAGGCCCTAGAATCCGTGTGGCCTGCATTCTGGGTGGCCGACATCGTCGCTGAGAACCTACACACTACGACATCACGCCGGAATGTTCCTGATCAGCAAGTATCAGCTTCATATCGGTTGGAAAACGATACTTTGAGACCCCAGAGGTACCTCGGATACGGCATAGGTTACGAGAAGCACAAACGGCGTCGGCCAATGCATGCGAAGTCGCGAGAAATATTAACTCCAGAGAGATCAGAATCGAATCGGAGGGTGACAAAGCGCATGTTACTTTATTCGTACCGACGCCGGCTGGTGATGGTGGAGAAAAAGCTATCAACTCTATGAAGGTTGTTTTCTGGATGCTCGCCGCGAGCGCACTGTATGCGCAGGCGATTAGTGAGTGGGCTTTTGGCGGCCCGGACCATCGCCTGCATTACAGGATCGATGACCGCGGAAACGGCATCATGGATTTTTCCGCAGCCGGATATCGCGGGGGCGGTGTAAAGCTGCCGTCTGCCTTGGCTGCCGAGCGGCTCACGCCGGCGGCCGGCGACAACACGTCGCGCATCCAGGCGGCACTGGACAAGGCAACGGGTGCGGTCGTTTTGGCGGCCGGCGAATACGAAATCGCGGGAACCTTGAGCATCACGCGCAGCGGAGTCGTGCTGCGCGGCGAAAAGGGCGCCAGCATCCGGCTAACGGGTAAGCCGCATCGTTTCCTGGAAATCCACGGCGCGGGCACGTGGCATGAGGAGGGTCCTCGCGCACCGGTCCTCGACTCCTATGTACCAGCGGGCGCTGACACACTACGGATTCGTGGCGCTTCGGCCTTCCACCCCGGGGATGGCGTGCTGGTGCTCCGTCCGCTGACCGCCGAATGGATCCATTTCATGGGCCTGGACACGCCGGTCCGCGAAGGCCAGCCGCAAACCTGGATCCGCACGATCCGCACCGATCGCGTGGTAGAGTCCGTGGACGGCGATCGCGTCACACTGGACGCTGCTCTGAGCGACGCGTTGGATTCCCACCTCACGGCTGCCTCGCTGGTTCGCTACAGCTTTCCCGGACGCATCACTGAGGTTGGTGTGGAAGGACTGCGCATCGCAGCGCCGGTCGAGGGCGTCCCCACGCCCGGCCCGCAATATACCGTCCTTCGCATGGATGCGGTGGAGGACGCTTGGGCCCGCGATCTGGAGATTCAGGGGACGCAGAATGGGATCGAGATCGGTCCAGGCGCCAAACGCCTCACGTTGACAAATGTGCGCATCACCCATTCGGCGGCACATTCGGGCTCGGCTACACCGGCCGATTTTGCGATGCAGGGAACCCAGATTCTGTTGGACCGCTGTCGCGTGATGGGCGAAGGCACGTGGCCCGTGGTCACGCAGTCGGAGGCCACAGGTCCGCTCGTCGTCCTGAACTTCACGGCCGATCACGGCGGTGTCGCGCCGCAGCAACGCTGGGGAACCGGTCTGCTGGTGGATGGCGGCAGATTCCCCGGTGCGACCGAGCATCGGCCGGGCGTGGCATTCTCTGCGGGATCGGGCCAGCCGTGGGCTGTGGGCTGGGCGGTGGCGTGGAACGTCACCTCACCCTTTCTGCTGGTACAACAGCCGCCCGGCGCCCTCAACTGGTGTATCGGCTGCATTGGCACGCCAGTCACCGTCGGCGGTACACCCAATGCCATTTTCGACTCACCAGGAACAATGGTTGTTCCCGCCAGCCTCTATCTCCATCAGTTACAAGACCGGCTCGGGCCGGACGCGGTGCGGAATATCGGGTATTAGTTTCCAGGAGTACGGATC
>JAGWQP010000538.1 GCA_028876805.1 Acidobacteriota bacterium
CGCTGGTCCGGGTCCATCACCCAGTTGGTGGTGCGGAGGAAGGGCTCCGTTAGGTAGACGGGGTCTTGGATGATGCTCACCAGGGTTAGATAATTCTCGTGTCGAATCCAGTGTTCAATGAGGGTCGCTTTATCGCTGCGCGGAATGCCATTGCGGCGGATCCATCCGATCTTGAGGTGGGTGGTGGTGACGGTCAGCATGTCGCCTTCCCACTTCCCTGTGGAGAAGCCCTGCCAGGTATGGGCGGCATAGTCGGGCGGATGCGGGCGTCCATCCATCCATATCGTGCGTTCTGGGGCTTGCCAGGAAATGTGCGTGTGATAAGCGATCAGCCTCTGGGTGGCCCGGTCGATTTCCGGCCAGATGCGGAGATTGGCCGGACCCCGCGGGCCATAGTCGGCCGGGTGCGGTTTGCACTGATGTTCGGGCAGCGTAAGCAGGGACGCATCCCAGCTGTCCGCCCGCAGCCGGGCCGCGTCGTTGATCGGAAGGCCGAGATAGTCGCCGATTTCAGGTCCGGGGATGCGCTCCGGCTGGTCCTCATGAAACCGGGGAGCCCACTCCCCGCTTGGATCACGCTGGGCGGGCGCGGGAAGACTGCACGCGGCCGCCAGCAGAAGCAAAAAGCCCGTCCTTTGGACTCGATGGATGGGGTTCATGTCGCCCTCCCGCAACGTGACGATGCCTCTCCGATCTTACCAGCCGCGGTAGGGTCTGGGGCGTACCGGAGTGCCTCGCCGGGGGTTGGATCGCCTGCGTCTGGAGTCTTAATTTGATGCAAAGCCAGCAGCAGGGGACGACCAGAAGCCGACCTTTTATGAACAGGATCTTTTGACGTTTGAGCTCCTTCTGCCGACTAGGGTGGGACGCATGGTTCGTTCGCGACGGTTTACTGTACGGAACGATAACCTGTCGCGGCCTCGGATGTGGGCCGGTGTTCACCCTGGTCCCGTAACGGCGTCCCGAGGACGCCGACTTCACACCGCGAGTGGAGCGGGGCCATAACCTGCCAACCCCCCTTTAATTCTTGCGGACGGAACCGCAGTCGCACTCGACTGTCCCGCGGCCGGACCTCGATTGCGTCAAAAACGACGAAGAGGAGGTCAAATTCTAAAGACCTTACCCCGCGGCTGTGGAAGCGGGCTCTTCCGGCGCTGCTTCGATCGAGTTGACGTCCCCACACTGAAGCCCTTCCGCATCGCTGTGGAATATGCCCCGCCGGAGCCGACCGCTTCTGCCCGCGCCGGAGTCGTTCGCAAAAACTGACCTTCTGATTACGAATCTAACGATCGACCTGCAAGTTGGTTGTTTTCTCGTTGTAAGGTACCCCGTTTCATCGCTCTTCGCCGGGCAGTTCGGCGGGTTTTTGGATGGGCAACCCTCGAGCACAGACCTCAACACACAACCCGATGGGACGAAAGGCACCCATGACGACATCGAAACGATTGAGCAGCGCACGATCGGCGCTCGACCAGTGCTGAATACTGGACCGACAAACTAGCAAAGCGGGAAAGGCAAGACACCCGAGCTCTTGCCGACAAGTACAGGTGGAGACCACCGGCATCCCGCTGGTGAAGCACCATCCGAATGTGCCGAATCACGCCAAAACGGATTTATGACGGACGACCAGAAGGCGGCGGCAATCTCCCCCTCCGAAGCAACGCCACAGTCTCTCGCCGAGCTTTGGGGTGGGGAAGCCCCCGACTGAGGCCAAAAGATCGCTTTCGATACGTTTCTGCCACGGGGCGGCTCTTGCTTAGACTCCCGCCCCCGGGCCTTTGTATCTATGCTAACGGAGAAAGGGCACCTTCCTCGCTAATGGAGAAAGGGCACCTTCCTCGAGCATAACGTGATCATCATTACGAAGGGCGAAGTCGATTCGATGGTATCGTGTGGACCTGGAGTTTTCTCATGTGGGATAGCTCCTGTTTTGACCGGTTTCTTGAGATGCGCTCTGCCTTCATCGAAGTGCGGGCTATCCGTGACGACCTGAAGGCCCGCCGGGGCAAAGGCGAACACCCCGAGAACCGATGCTATGAGTCGGCATTGTACCGCTGGCACGATGCGATTGCTGCTTTAGCTGAATGTCTATACTCTCGGAAGTCCGCTCTGTTGGGCGCCGATTTGTCGCCCCTCGTTACAAGTCAACTCGCTGAGAAGGGGGCGGGCTCGGATTCTAAGCACGACCCGGGGCCGTCTCTTCGGGCCGCTCGAGTGCCAACTTGAACGAGTGACAGCCGGGCTGGAGGCTTGAGAAAGCGACCCTGTTGTGGCACAAGATCTTGTAGTTTTTCACCTTCAAATAACTCTTGCGAAGGACTGAGCCGTTGCTGGCGAACTATATAACGGGCGAAAGCGAATCCCCATCATCCGTTATTGTCGGGAAATCGCCCGCACTTTGCGATTGCCATTCTCGACGCGTGGCGCTGTCGTCCGACCGGTCGCGGCTTCCCGTACAGCGAGCGCAGTCAGTCCCCGCGCTATCCCGCGAACTGTTCGGCTGGACGCGCGCGTGGTCTTGGCCCGCGTCGTGAACTCGTGAATGGGCATGGCTTGACATTGGCTTTCGGATATGCCAATTCTTTCTTCGGTCTTCGGCCCAGTAGAAAGCCCGCCCCGTTGCGCCGTTTGCCATTCTTGGGCGCTGGCAGGGCGTCCCGCGTCTCGTCTTTCGACCGCACCACGCAGCATCGGTGAAATCCCCAGGCGGATTGCTGTTCGTAAGCTTCTCGATGTAGATAGAGCATGGCCCGAAACGGTATGAGAGCCCCAGCGGTACCCTGGCGTAAAATTCTGACTTAGTCCAGCTTTCTTGTCGGCCCAGGGGCCACAAGCGTGACACAGTCCGCTCTACCGGGTAATCGAAAGATTTTGGTGCGATTCAGTAGCCTTATCCCCCCAAAAAAATTAGCGCCACTTGGCCCAAGGAGCCGTCGGAATCCTAGATAAGCAGTCCAAGGTGTGAGTGGCTCGTGTGCCTTAGAGGCCTTGGTTATTGACCCGCAATCCCGATTAAGGAGTTATCAAGACAAATGAAGAAAACCGTAATAGTCACTGGGGTGGTTCTGTTGTCAGCTTTGATGGCATCAGCTACGGAGGTAGAACAGTATGAGGCCTATCTGGGCTACAACTTTGTCCGGTTTAACGCGAACTCAGATTCTATTCCCTCGTTCAGCGCCAACGGCGGCGACGCTCAGTTCGTGTACAACTTCAACAGGTGGCTCGGCGGGGTGGCGGATTTCGGTGCCGTCACTCGGGGCTCAATAAACGACACCGGCATTAACATGACAGTACTCAACTTCGTGGCCGGTCCACGTTTCACATTCCACAAAGAATCGCGCTTCCGGCCCTTCCTCGAGGTTCTATTTGGCGGTTACTACGCGACTGCCAGTTCGCTGGTCGTTGTTATAAATCCCGTGGTTTCACAACGGCTCGTTGCCTCGCGAACGGGATTCGCCATGCTGGCGGGCGGTGGTTTGGACATCAAGGTTAGCGAGCACATCGCCTTACGCCCGATTGAGGCGGACTACTACCTGGCGCGTCCGGTGAGTTTCATTACCGGAGAATCTGTTAACCGGAACAATTTCCGTTATACGGCCGGCGTCAACTTCCTGTTTGGGAAGCAATAAGTAAGAACGTCCAAACAGCGGCGGTCCGGGTCTCAGGTGTGCTCCAACACAAAAAGTAGCGTCTCCTCGATGGCCGGCGATTTCTGACTAGCGAATCGCCGGTCTTTTTTTGTCTCGTAGGCCATGCTTGAGAGGGCCGATGCTCCCCTGTCGTGTCCTACTGCCGGGCGGTATGCGAGGAGGTTCGCCAAAGGCTGGCAGAACCTCCGCCGCCAACCGGGCGTCGGTTGGAGTTCAGAGTAGCCCGCGCCCCACAAGCCTTGCCGGTCGTTTTATTGGCATCCAGGGCTTACTATCAGTGGCCAGTCGATAAGAGCAGAAGAGCAGAAGAGCAGAAGAGAAGTCCGTAGGCTGCCACCTCGGTTTTGGTTCGACGGTGGCTCATGACAGCGACGATGTCACGGCCCTGGGAGACTTCTTTCAAATAAGCATCCCGGTGGCTATACTGTCAGTGGATCTCGACGAATGTATTTTGGCCCCGAACTCGTTCCGCTTACTCTTAATCTTGGTGGCCATGCCCGACAAGTAAACTTGATGGTGAATCCCGGCTGTCCTATGGAGGCTCGGTCAAACTTTGCCTCTGAAGCAAGATATGTGGATCCGCTCGTGAAGCTCAAGCACGATCAGCGCGAGAGACTAGCCGAAGTGAAAGCTGCTGCTCTTCGGCTTGAACAAGACCTCCTCGGGCAAAAGCGGGGAAGGGAGGAGGCGCTTGAAGCCAGCGACGAAAATCTCCCAGCCGTCTGAGGTTTCCGATGGGCATTGAGTCCGACGTGTGTTGTAACTATGGGTTAACCGCCGGGTTTGAAAGGGCGACCTCTGTTACGGGTCGTGCTATCGCTGACCAAACGAATTCGGACCTCGCCGGTCTGGTAGAGGGTAGCGGTGCGCCACAACCTCAGTCCCACACCGGAGGGCCAATCGCGCCGTCCGGAAGTGCGTTGCTCGAATCCGTGTCACAGTGCCAACTGATACTCCCTCACCGATACGCGGCGGCCTGGATGGCGTAAAGTTCGGCGTACTGGCCGCGGCGGGCCATCAGCTCTTCGTGCGTACCCGTCTCGGTGACTCTGGCGCCATCGAGCACGACGATGCGATCGGCCATGCGCACCGTGCTGAACCGGTGCGAAACCAGGATGGTGATCCTTCCGTCGCCGCGGGCGGCAGCGGCATAGCGCTCAAACAGGGCATGCTCGGTCTCAGCGTCGAGTGCGGCGGTGGGTTCATCGAGCACGAGCAGCAAGGGGTGATCGCGCATGAACCCCCTGGCCAAGGCGAGCTTCTGCCACTGGCCGAAGCTCACGTCGACGCCGTCCGGCCAGGTTGGACCGAGCTGCGTTTCGAGACCGGCCGCCAGGCGGCGGAGCACATCTTCGGCGCCGGCGCGGCCGAAGGCGGTAGTGACCGCAGGCTCGTCTTCCATCCGCGGCGTATCGCCGACACCCACGCTGTGGCGCGCCCGGAACTCGAAGCGGAAAAAGTCCTGAAAGGCTCCGGCCAGGCAGGAGCGCCAGTTGCCAGCAGGAATACGCGCCAGATCGACGCCATCCACGAGAATGCGGCCCACGTCTGGCTGGTACATGCGGCATAGCAGTTTCACCAGAGTGCTCTTGCCGGCTCCGTTTTCCCCGACGATCGCCACGACAGAGCCCGGCTTGAGATCCAGACTGACATCGTCGAGGACACGACGCGAGGTGCCGGGATAGGCGAACGACACGTGCTCGAGACGGATCCCTTCGATGAGTTGCCGAGGCGCGGGCGCGTCGGCGTGTTCTCCCAACGAAGCCGCGTAGTCTTCGAGCCAGGCCAGGCGCCGGGAACCTTCGAGCCAGAAGCCACGCAAAAAACCGATCTCGCCGACGGTCGCCCCAAGGTAAGCCGAGAGCCTCGCGCCGGCCGCCAGCACTAGCAGCACTTGACCAACGGTCGCGGCCGGACGCGAAGAAACGAAAACCACTGCGACCACGTAGGCGGCCCCGAAGATCGCCCATCCGAGTGTATGCCAGAGGGCGCTCGCCCAGCGGGAGCGGGCGACCGGGCCGTACCAGCGTTCCCACGTCTCGCGCCGTTGCCGGACGAGACGGTCGCCGATCCGCGTGACCCGCACCTCTTTGCCAGGCGCCGCCGTGGTGGCGACGGTGAAAAGATGGCGCGCCAACCGGTTCATCGGGGCAACGCGCTCCTCGACGACGCGCTCCACACCCGGACGCCACGTGGACGTCAGAACAGTCGGTAAAGCAAAAACCGCCAGCAGTGCGAGCGCGGGGTGAATCGAGACCAACAGGGCAATCGTAACGCCGAGCCGAAGGATCCATCCGCAAGTTGCGAACACCGACATGTACATGTGATCGAGTACGAAGACCTGGTCGCGCAGCATGGCCAGCCGGTCGAGGTACTCTGGACGCTCGTGGTGCGCGATGCTCGCGACCGAGGCTTGCAGGTTCGCCACATGGGATTCCAGTGCCACCGCGACCCGGTCGCGGAACCGGCGCTGCGTGCGGTCGCTCAACACTTTGAGAAACCAGGTGATGGCGGCGGAGGCGCCGAGTCCGACGGCTGCGCCAATCACGAGGCCATGCCGCCGCTCGAGCACTCCATCGGCCAGCAGCTTCATCCACAACGCGAGCAGCGCGTCCGGCAAGGCGGCAAGCAGCGCCAGCGTGAATGAGACCG
Source organism: Acidobacteriota bacterium (assembly GCA_028876805.1). Classification (GTDB taxonomy): domain Bacteria; phylum Acidobacteriota; class Terriglobia; order Bryobacterales; family Bryobacteraceae; genus PSRJ01. Next base: position 6,303 of record JAGWQP010000538.1, read on the forward strand.
CCAGCAACCGCGGTTCGGCCTGGTGGGCGCGTCTAAGCGCGCGCAGCATCGAAGAAAGGCCGGCTGGCAGAGCGTCAGGAGAGGGCATCAAGAACCACTCCCTCTTCTTCCTCGCCGCCGAAACGCGAGGCCTGTAAATCGAACATGGTGCGATAGCGGCCGCCGGCAGCCATCAATTCGTCATGCGTGCCCAGTTCGACCGCGCGACCGTGTTCGAGAACGCAGATGCGGTCGGCGTGACGCACTGTCGAGAAGCGGTGCGAGATCAGGATGGTGGTGGTGTGGCGCGTGGCAGCGAGGAGACGCTCGAAGATCTCCGCTTCGCCGCGCACATCCAGCTGCGCAGTCGGCTCATCGAGCAACACCACACCCGCGCCCTGCCGCACGGCGCACAAAGTGCGCGCGAGGGCGATGCGCTGCCATTGGCCGCCGGATAGGTCGGTTCCGCCAGCGTACGCGCGCGAGAGTACGGTGTCGAGGCTCGCGAGATCCGCAGCGCCGGCCTCTTCGAGAGCGGCACGGATCTCTCGGTCCGGGGCGCCCGAAGGCGCTACGTTGTCGCGCAGGGAGAGCTCGAAGCGTGTGAAATCTTGAAACACCGCCGTCAAGCGGGCGCGCCAGCGATCGACGTCCAGGGCTTTTAGATCGACGCCGTCGATTTCGACGGCTCCCTCTTGCGGGTCGTACAGGCGACATAACAGTTTCGCCAATGTCGTTTTGCCGGCCCCATTCTGGCCGACGATCGCGAGCGACGAACCCGCCTGGATCCTCAAATTGAAATTCTCGAGCACGGGTTTGTGGCTTTGAGAGTACGCGAAGCGGAGACCGCGGAACCGGATCTCTCGCGTCGGCATGTTCTCGGCTGAGCGCGCACCGGGAACCAGGGCGCCTACGGGTTCCATGGCCCCCTGGAGGCGGAGGACGGCCGCGACCGGGGCGGCAGCCCCGTCGAGAGCCCAGGATAATCCGCCAAAGGCAATCATGCTGGTCGTGAGCGCGGCCGTGGCGAAGGTGACGACGCGCGCGAGAGGCAAGCGGCCGGTGGCTGCATCTTCGGCCATCGCCCAGAACAGCGCAATGTTTGCAGCGAGCACGATGAGCAGGCTCCACAAGACCGGACGTTCGCGCAACCGCGTGGCCTGCCATTGCAGATCGAGCAGCCGACGGCGACGCGACGTGAAGCGCTCGACCACCCAATCGGCCAATCCGAACAAGCGGACTTCCTTGGCGGCGGGCGGATCGACCGCCAGCCGGTAGGCATAGTCGGCGTGGCGTTGCGCCTGGCGCACTTCATCGGTATTGCGGTCGCGCCACACGGCGCTTTCCCGCAGGAGCCAATGCGTGCCCAGCCAGGCCCCGGCGAGCACCACGGGCGCCCACCAGGAATAGGCCGCGAGCACGACCGCCGACGCCAGACCACCTAGCGTCGCGACTAGCTCGGCGGCTATGAAGTCCATCGAGGTGGCTAGCGGTGGACCGGTGATGCCCAGGTCGAAGTCGCGTGCCACGGTCAGGTCGGTCGTGAGCCGGGGGTCCTCGAGATGTCCCAGTCCGGGCGGCCGGACGCACGCGGTCGTCAGTCGATCGTAGAGCCAGGCCGCAGTACGGCTGCCCAGGTTTGCCCCCACCGCATGATGCACAGGTGACGACACCTGGAGTAGAACGAACACGACGCCCACCCAGATCAACGGCACCCTGAGCGAGTCGCCGCGCTCGACCACGCCCACCAGCGCGCCCATGACAATGGCGAACAGCGCCGGCAGCGCCCCGCGCAGCAGCAGCAGCAGCCACCACGCGACTCCCAGCGGCCGATCCGCCCGGGGCAGAATGCCGAAGAATTTCCACTCCGGGCGGGCGCGCAGACGCTTGATCATCGGGAGCCTGCCCTTGCAGGCGACAGACCCTTGGGAGCGCGATTCGGCCACGCGGTCGGCCAGGCGCCTTCGAGCTTGTGCGGTGTCAGCTTGGCGAGGAACGCGCGAGCGCGGCCTCGGCCTACCCAGCCACCGCGAACCGGTGAGAACAGCTCGGGCGCATCGGCGGCCATTCCCGCCAGTTGGTAGGGAGCGGCAATCACCGCGCCGTGGCCTGGCTTTTCATACGCAAGCGAGCCGACAAGTTTCGCGCCCACACGAACATCGGGAACATGAAAACGCTGTCCCTCGGTAGTCTCTGGCAACGTCAGGCGAAGCCGCCCGAAGCCCGGTCCATTCAATTCGATCACCCCTCCTCGATAGCCTAGCCCAAAGTGAGTGCGAGATTCCAGGACTCGCCGTACACTACACCCCGATATCTTCGTTCCAGAGCTGAGGATTCGCTTCGATGAAGCCGCGCATCAGTTGAATGCACTCGGCATCTTCGAGGATGGTCAAATGGACGCCGTTGGCACGCAAATAGTCCTCGGCGCCGAGAAAGGTCTGGTTTTCCCCGACGACGACTCTGGGGATTTTGTAGAGCACGATGGCGCCGCTGCACATGGGGCACGGCGAGAGGGTGGAATAAAGGGTGCATTTGCGATAGACCTTGGCGGGGAGCCGGCCGGCGTTGCGGAGGCAGTTCATCTCACCGTGATCGATGGGGCTGCCGGTCTGCACGCGGCAGTTGTGGCCGCGCCCGATGATCCTGTCTTCGTCGACTAGGACCGAGCCGATGGGAATGCCGCCTTCGGAGGCGCTCTTGCGGGCTTCGTCGAGGGCCGCCTGAAGAAACGGATCGTGAGTCATGGCGGACATCCGTCCATTCTCCCATTCGAACGAATGAGCTATTGGAGGAGGTGGTCGATTAGCGTACGCAGATAGACCTCGCTCTCGAGATCGGTCTCGCCTTGAGGGTGGCTCTGGGCGCGGATGACGCCGGCTCGGTCGATCACTATGATCTGGGGAACCATGAGCCGCTCCACCATGCCGCGACCAAGAAATCTGTCTACGGCGATGGCGGAACTGGAGCCGATCGGATAGCTGAGCCCAAGCCGCCGGGAAAAATCAGTCACCATCGGGTCGACGAGATTGTTGTCGAATGCGACGGCGATGGCTTGGAAGCGCCCGCTCATCTCGCGATCGAGGCGGCCGACCATCTGTGCGACACGCTGGCAATGGGGGCAGTTGGTCAGCAGAAACTCGATCACCACCACGTGGCCTTTGAAGCTCGAGAGGTGAATCTGTTTGCCGCCTGGATCGAGAATTGTGAATTCCGGCGCGGGACGCGGCACCCGTCCGGCGGCTAGTAGAGGGACGGCCAGGGCCGCGAGCGTGGCAACCAAAACAAGCGGTCGGGCGAGACGGCGTTCCACGGTCAGGCCTGCCTCCACTTGTCGAAGATGCGCTTGATCTGGTTCTCGGCGGCGCGCGCGGCGTCTTCGGGAGTAAGGTCGCCGGTGACAACGCTGGCAAACATTTTTGGTATGACGAATGTATCGAAGACTTCCATGACTTCAGGCGTCGTGAAGCCGGGGTAACCGAGATGCCGTGTCCAGTGGAGCGCGTCCTTCAGCTCCCAATACTTTCGGAAAGGGCCGCCGTTGGGGTCCTTGGCGAGGCGGTTGATTAGATCGGGAACCGTGTCCTGATAAGTGGGGAAGTTCGAGGATTGGCTCTTCTCGAAAACTATTCTGGAGTTGTCGATCAGGTCGACCAGGAACTGCTTGGCGCCGGCCTTGTTACGGGCGAAGTTCCAGACAACCCAGCAACTGGTGACAAAGGGCGCCCCCAGAATTCCGGCGGGGCCGAGCAGAGGCGGGCGGAGCAAAATGTTGGAGGCGAGATCGGGCGTTTGTGCCTCCGCCGTGCGCAAAAGGCCGATACCGTTGACGGTGCAGGAAACCTTGCGGGCCAGCATGGCTTGGACGTTGCCCGCCGGACCCCAGGCGAGCGCCTCGGGAGATTTCGTGTCCTCGTAGAGCGCCTTAACGTATTTGAGAGCCTGGATGGTCATGTAGCTGCTGTTGATGGAGACGTTACCGTCCACGTCCTGGAGCCCCGTGCGAAATCCCCAGAGGATCGACTGGAGCGTGATGTTACTCTCCAGGCCTCGGGCGAGTGAGAGACCACAGGGTACACCGTGAGCTAGGCGAATCTTCCTCACACCGGCCCGCAAGGTGTCGTACGTCGAAGGCCCGAGCGGCGTATTGGCCTCCGCCCAAAGGTCCTGCCAGAAGTGCAGCGGCGCTGGAGTCCAGGAATCGGCAAACGCGAAATATTGTTTGGTCCTGGGATGGAAGGTCGATTTGTGGGCGAATTCAGGGAGGTTTCCATGCCGGTAGGAGACCGCCTCGTAAACCTCCCTGTGATCGATCGCGTGCTGGTGGAACACAGCTGGCGGCCAGGGGAACATAAACAGGTCGTGGCCCTCACCCGCTTTGACTTCGGCCGAGGCAGCGGCGCTAATCTGGTTCGAGCCAAAGCGGTCGACTGTGACGCGGGTGTCATGCCGTTCGCCCCATTGGTTGGCATAGACTCCCTCGAACCACGAGTCATAACCCGTGACCGGGTGTGTCCAAACCGCGATCTTCAGTGTCTTTTGCTGGGCACGCGCCTGGCGTGACAAAAGTAACGGGGAGAGGTTTGCCCCAGCGGCGGGCAGCCTGAGAAGATCCCGGCGGGAAGGCTGGAAGGCTTTCATCCGATTGACCAGCACCCCGGCGAGGCGAGGCCCCGCCAGGGTGAACGATCTCTCCGCCGTCAAAGAATAGGCGCCGGAGGCGGGGTTTCGTTGCAGAGGTGGCCGAAGAATTTCAGGCAATTAAAATTGTTGGAGAGCTGCGGGTCGAGCGGGGCCCCATTCGGTTTGAGGACCACGTCCGCAAACGCGTCTTGCGCGATCCCTCCATTGCGTGGGTCTGGGATGGCCGGGCAGATGAGCCAGACAGCGCCCCCATCACCACCCGCTTCATCGAGGTGGAATTCGGCGCCGCAACCGTTGGCTTCGAGGTCGTTGTTGAGCTCGTCGGCGGTCTTGATGATGGGGGTTCCATCCAAGCTGGCGCCGTTTTTGGCGACCAGGCCGCTGAGCACTCCCTGACACAACGCCGTGGCGGTGGGGCCGACAGCCTGGTCGGTGAAGTAAAAATACGTGATGATCCACGCGCCTAGGATGTCGTCGCAGAAATAACCGAACGGGCTGCCGGAACTGCCGTCCGCCGCCGTACGGTTGGTGGCGAATCTCCAGTCCTGCCTCAGGTTCGGAGTGGCGACACTGGCCACCGAAAAGCAATTGGTGGTGATGCCCTGACTGGCAAGACACGGCTGAGTGAGAAAGGTGCCGTCGGCCTGACGCTGTTTGAGCGCGGCATATGCCTCGAAGTTGCCGATGATGTCATGCATCAGGATGCCGCGAGCGTCGGCCACGCCGGTGAAGATTTGTTGATTCAGCAGGAAGGCGATGAGCGAAATGAACTGAGTAGGGGCGCCGGTACCGTCGTCGATATAGCCTCCGGTAGTGGCTAGGATACGCACGTTGTTACGGTCGGGATCGGTGTTCGATTGATCGAACACCCAGTTGAGCCGTCCGTTCCGTGCGGGTGGCCCGGTCTGCCGGAAAAGGCCGAAGCGGCCATCTGACGGGTTGTCGAGTTGCTGCACGTTGATACCGTTGGCAGTATAGAAGGCGTCGTTGAAGTCAAACGGTGGTGGGTTGAAGTGAGGGAAACTGAAGGCATTTGCAGGCACAGGCGCAGCCTGGGCCTGCAGCTGGCCGGGCAGGACCACGCCCATAGCCAGGAGCAGAACCAGCAAAGTGAAAATGGAAAGTGTTGTTTTCATCGCTTCATTCCTTTCCCGGGCGTGCCCGGAATTACGATTTCCCATCGCAGCAGGCTTTCTCCAGGGCGGACGGTGACCGGTCCATCCAGGAGATGGCCTTGAGGATCCAGTCGGCGTGCGCCATGCCCGGGCAAGCCGTCCACAGCATCAGGGGCTCATTGCCAATTTTGATATTGCCGATGTGCTGGGATTTATCTTTATCCACTGCCGGGACGGGATCGGTAAAACCGAGACTCCGTCGGAGCAGCTCAAGATCGTCGGGGCGGCCAGTGAGGAAAGTCCAGCCTGGCTTGGCGTGATACAAGTTCGCGTAGTCTCTAAGCGCCTTCGGTGTGTCCTCGGCGGGCTTGAGCGTGAACGAGCACATGAAGATGTCGCGGCCGACACGGTTGGCGAGCGCCCTCTGCACCTTCGCCAGGTTGGCGGTGATGCCCGGACAGACACCGTCACATTGGGCGTAGAAGAAGTTCAGAGTGACGATCTTGTCCTTGATCAGGTCTTCGTAAAAACGGACCTTCTCATTGTTCTGGGTGCGCAGGATGACGTCGGGGAAGTAGCGCTCCCGAATCCTTTCGCGGGCTGACAATGTCGTGGCGGCCTCGGTGGCGGCCGCGCCCGCACGAGCCGCGAGCAGCCCCCCTGCTAGCGGGGCCAGTCCCGAGAAACTCAATAGGTTCCTTCTCGAAGTTTCGTTCATGGCTGAAAGCTCCTTTCTCCTATTCACCGCGGCTCGCGCTCCCTATGGCACTTCGACCTTGTCTCCGGTGCCGTCGGGAACCACTTCCCAGCGCAGCATCATGGCATGGTCTTCGTGAACCACGTTGTGACAGTGGAGCGGATAGCGTCCCAGCCAATCGCGGAAGCGGAAAAAGAGCTGGACCCGCTCGTTGGGATGCAGCTGCGACACATCCTTGCGCGAGCCCTCGATCGGGAGCGGCGGAGGCACGCGGTTGCGGGAGAGGATCTGGTGCTCTTCCAGATGGATGTGAATCGGGTGTGTCCAGTCGCCGGTGGCGTTGGTCAGAATCCAATTCTCCGCGCTGTTCTGGCTCACATGGAAGCGAATGTCGTTGCAGTCCATAAACTGGCCATTGATCGACCACTGCCCGTTCAGACGATCGAACTTGAACGTCCGGACGACCCGGGGCGCGACCACTTGCGGGAGCTGGTAGAACGTCTGCGTGCGCGGGTCGGCGCTTTCGTCGCGGACGAAGTCAGTATCGACATCGAACCTCATGAGAAGGTTGCCGCCTCCGGCAGGAAGGATCTCGGGGCAGTTGCACTCGGTGGCGCCCGTGCCGTTCGGGTTGCTGATGACCGGGCCCTGGCCATTGATCTGATTGAGGCGGTTCTCGAGGTAGATCGACTTGCCGGCAAACGGCGTGAAGTCGATAATCACGTCGATGCGCTCGGCGACGCCGATGCGGGCGCTGGTGACTTGAACGGGGGCCGGCAGGAGGTTGCCGTCATTGGCAATGACCCAATACGGATTGTTGGCGCTCAGGTTGTTGAGGTCAGTGAGGAAGAACTCATAGAAACGCGACGGGCCCGTGTTCAGCAAGCGGAAACGATAACGGCGAGGATGCACCTTGAAGAAGGGCTGGATTTTGCCATTCACCAGGAACTTGTCGCCCAGGATGCCGTCAAGGCTGAACAAATCGAAGAAGAGCAGTCCGGTCGTCGGATCGTAGACCTTGTCGGCAAATACCAGCGGGATGTCGAATTGCGGGTAACTGGGCAGCCGAAAACCGCTGTCTTCACTGCCGGTGTCGAACTGGTTGAAGAGCAAATAATATCCGACCAGGCCCTTGTAGGTATTCTGGGCGGTGAACATGACGCGGTGGTCGTGATACCAGAGAGTGCTTAGAGCTTCATTGATATCTCCGGTGCCGGGGTGGGTCGAGAGGATGCCGGCGAGCACGTTGGGATAGTGCTGATCGTACCAATGTCCAATTTCGAAGTAGTCACAGGCGAAGCCGTCGCTCTCCGATGGCGTGTGCCCGTTGTGGAGGTGGGTAGTTACTGAAGGCATGCCGAATCCGCCGTTCTGATCCGGAGGAGGAAGTCTATTGTTATTCCGCACCAGAATGGGAACGCCGTAATGGTTGACGTAGGTTGGCCCGGGGCTGCAGGCGTTATGCGTATCATCGAAGGCCCAAAGGGTTTGCACCGGAAGATCCGGTGATTGGGTGGCCTGTATGGCGTGTTGGGTGACGTAGTAGAACTTCTGCGGCGGAAACTGCGTGAGAGCCTGGTGCGGCCGGGTCCGGGATTCCCCTGCCGCTGTGTTGGGCGCAACCGTGGGGGCAGGGTTGAGGGGTCGAAAGGGAGGTAGAGCCTGCGCCTGCGGCATCACGAAAAGCGGATCGACAAAAGAGCGGGTCATCGGACTCGCCGCCTGGCTCGTCACCGCAAAAGGTGTCCGGGCACGGGCGCTAAGGCCGATCTTGGGTAGTAACATCCCGCCGGCCGTGAGGAGCCCCATCTTGGCCAACTCCCGCCGGCCGTATAGGCCGGCAGCAATCAGTTCGCGGCGGTTCTTCGCCGCGTTAAGCATTTCCCGGTAACGGGCTCTCGATACTTTTTCGCCTAGCGCGTTATAGTACATAGCATCCCTTTCCAGGCAGACTGCCCGTGAGTAATTGCTCTGGCTGTGTTGAAGCGCCGAGTACGATTCAGGTAGAGCTTCCTGAGAATTCCGAGGTTGTTAGCCGCGCTTCGCCGTCACACTGCAATCGACTATACTGCCGCGTCATTACGGATGGAACGGCGAAGAATTAACCGAATCGGCTGTTGTGTTAGCAGACCCTGCTTTCCGTGTGCGGTATGCGCGGGGAGTCTGAGCGAAGCGATGCTGAAATGCCCGAACGAAGCTAGAGGCATGTTCGTAGCCGACTGCGAAAGCGATCTGTTTGATGCTCATGTCGCTTTCAGCAAGAAGACGCGCGGCTTTTTGCAGGCGTCTTTCGGCAAGCAACCGTGTCATGCAGACCCCCACGTGCTCCTTGAAAAGGTGCTGGAGATAGGAGGGGCTCAGGTTGACTTTAACCGCCAGATCGTGAACCGTGAGCAGTGCTCCGGATTCGATCAGTTCGACGACTTGGCGCAGGCGGGTATCATGCAATGCCAGGCCTGTCGCACCAGAGACATCCTGCAATATCGGCAGCGCGATTTCAGCCGAAGCGGCCGGTCGTTTCGCATCGACTCGGACTCGAGTTGAGACTCCCGACATGCATAGCTCCTTCGACGCCTCAGGCCCTGCAGCGGTTGAAGGTAAAGAAGTACCCTGAGCAGGTGCGCGGGGACACGAATAGCAAACGCATTCATAGATTGTCGTGCGGAATCCGTAGGAAGACACCGTGCCTCCACGGGCCCCCTTGCTAATTCCGCAGACAGCCAGAAGGCAACGGCACCCGCCGGTGCCGTCTGCGCCGCTCCCTGACTTCGCACCAAAACCGACGCGACCTAAGCTGTCCTTAAAAACGGATCAACGTTTGTCTAGACGATCCGATCGCCTTTATACTGAAAGCCGACATTTTCTGCGTACCATTACGGCTGTGTCGTGTCGAGAATAGCATCGTAAAATCTGTTGAGTCAAGAAGATTTCATAATTGTTTCGATAGCAGCGTCACTCAACGTTTTGCCGGGGTCTTTACTAACTAGCGAGCCCATTGTAGGCTGTTGCAAAAATTGTAATTAGCGCCTGAGACGGCAGTGGAGCCGAGACAGTCAGATTGGAAGCTATAAACATAGTGAGAATGAGCCGGTCGAGAATGAAGTCCTAGGTCTGTGTCAGTCCTAGGGTGTTTACCTACTCGATGCGGATCGCTCGCGGTGATCCCCGGTAAAGTTCCTCGACAAGGGCGGCCCGATTCCGCAGGACGGCGCCTTGGTTAAGGGAACCTTTGTCGGTGACCTCGTGGGCGTCAATCGAAGGCGGCTGGTCGAGCAGAATCGCGCTGACGATGCGGTTGGAGCTGCCGGTGGCGGTTCTGGCAAATTCCTTGAGCAGGCTGGTAAAGACCGAGCGGACGGCGGCGCTTTCGAGTAGTTCAGCGGGTTCGGCTGAAGCCACGCAACCGGCGGCAATGCGGCGGCAGGCGCTCATGTCGGGGAAAATCAGCACGGCCACATAGTCGCGGTCGTGGCCGGCGACCGCCACGTCCTGGACGTAGGGTGTGAAGTGGCTCAAGACTCTAGCGCGCAGAGGCCCGACGCTCACCCAGGTTCCTGTGGCCAGCTTGAAATCTTCGGCCAGGCGGCCGTCGAACATGAAACCGCGCTGCGGATTGTTTTCGTCGACGAAGCGCAGGGCGTCGCCGAGTTTGTAAAAGCCTTCCTCATCGAAAGCGGCACGGGTCAGCCCATCCTGACGCCAGTAGCCGGGCGTGATGTGGGGGCCGCGCAGGCGGGCATCGAGTTTGCCTTCGTTGGGCACTAATTTCAATTCCACTCCCGGCGCGGGCAGGCCGACCATACCGGCGTGTCCGGCTTCGTTGGCAAACAAGGCGTGCGGCGCGGTCTCGGTGGAGCCCAGGCCGGTGAGCATCAAGATCCGCTCGCCGCAGGTTTCGACGGCCAACCGCTCGAGTTCGTCCCAAACCGGCTGCGAGAGACCGGCGCCAGCATAGTACATGACCTTCAAGCGGCTGAAGAAGTTCCGGCGCAGCCGCGGCTCCCGGCGCAGATAGGGCACCAGCATCTCGAAACCGCGCGGCACGTTCAAGTGTAAGGTGGGGGCAATTTCACGGAGATTGCGCACGGTCTCCTCAAACTGGCCGGGAGCGGGCTTGCCGCGATCGAGGTACAAGGTGCCGCCGTTGTACAGGATGAGGCCCATGTCGGCGTTGCCGGCGAAGGTGTGATTCCAAGGAAGCCAGTCGACGATTACGGGAGGCTCATCGGCCACGAAGGCGAAATAGGCGCGGGCCATTTCCGAATTGCTCGCCCACATGCGATGCGTGTTGATGACGCCTTTGGGCATTCCGGTGGAGCCGGAAGTGAACAGGATTTTGGCGATGGTGGAGGCGTCGACCCGCGCATGAGCCACCTCGAGCGAAGCGCCGGGTTCGGAGCCGAGGAGATCGGAAAATAGCGTCGCGCCGGGCAGCGGGTCGGCGGTTACCACCAACTCAACATCCGGCGGCAACGCCGCCTCGAGCGCCCGACTGAAGCGCACGCCACTTGCGGCGAACACCATGCCCGGTGTTAGCAGGCTTATGATGTAGCGGAGCTTGGCGAAATCGGTGGAAACTAGCGAATAGGCCGGCGAAATGGGCGCATAGGGAATGCCGGCATATAGAGAGCCAAACTGGATCAAGGCGTGTTCCAGATCATTGGCGGAGAGCACGGCTACGGGGCGCTCCGCCGAGAGTCCGCGATTGACCAGGGACTGTGCGATACGGCGGGCCTGGGCCCTGGCCTCGGCGTAGGTCAGCCGCCGCCAGTTTCCATCGGAGCCGCGCTCGGCAAGGAAGGTGCGGTCTGGGGCGACCGCCGCCCAGTTTTCCAGGCACTGGGTCATCCTCTCCGGATACGGACCGAGCGGATGGGGCGATCGCACGTAGATCAGGCCGTTTGGCCGCCGGTCGAAAACGACATCGCTGGGGCCGAGGCGGACCTCCCGGATGGGATGCCGAGCGGCACTCATAAACGCGCCAGGCTTGCTTTCGCGGCGTCGAAGGCGGTAAACGTGCTTCCTTCCTCAGCCAGGTGCTTCAACAGGGGCGCCGGCGCCCAGAGCTCGCCATGGAGGGAATGAAATTCCTCGATGCGCCTGTAGACTTTCCTGAGACCGACCGTATCGGCGTACCACATGGGGCCTCCGCGATACGGAGGGAAGCCGTAACCGGTGAGATAAATGGTGTCGATGTCAGAGGCGCGCAGCGCATGGCCTTCTTCAAGGATGCGCGAGCCTTCGTTGATCATGATGTAGATCGAGCGCTCGAGGATTTCGTCGGTAGTGATGGTGCGGCGAGGGATGCCATTTTCGCGAGCGGCATTCTCGACGAGCGCGAGCACTTCGGGATCGGGAGCGGGCTTGCGATTTCCGTCGTAGCGATACCAGCCGGCACCGGTCTTCTGCCCGAGGCGCCCCATCCGATAGAGCTCGTCGAGCACCAGCGGTTGGCGCAGGCCGGGCTTTTCGAAGGCCTTACGCTCTTCGCGGACATGCCACTGCACATCGAGGCCGCCCATGTCGTCGACGGCGAAAATGCCCATGGCCATGCCCCAGTCACAAAGAGCCTGGTCCACCTGGGCCGGGGTCGCGCCTTCCTCGACGAGAAATTGGGCTTCGCGCATGTAGGGGAGCATCATGCGGTTGCCGACGAATCCCCAGCAGTTGCCCACCACGACGCCGACCTTGCGGAGCTTTTTAGCCAGCGCCATGGCGGTCGCAATCACGGACTTCGCGGTATCCTTTCCGCGGACGATTTCGACCAGGCGCATCACGTGGGCAGGGCTGAAGAAGTGCAGCCCGAGCACCTTGTGCGGGCGGCCGGTCGCCTCAGCGATCTGGTCGATATCGAGTGTGGAGGTGTTCGAGGCCAGGATGCATTCGGGTTTGGCGAGGCGGTCGAACCCGGCGAAGATCTGCTTTTTAAGGGCCAGATTTTCGACGACGGCTTCGATGAGGAGGTCGGCGGTGTCGAAGCCCTCATCGCTGAGTTGCGGATGAACCAAGGCCATGCGCTGATCCATCACCCCCTGCAAGAAGCGGCCTTTCTCGACGGCGGCTGCGTAGGTTTGGCGGATCCTGGCGATGGCGCGATCGAGAGACGCGGACTCCACATCCTTGAGGCGCACGGAAATTCCCGAATTGGCCAGGGCCATGGCGATCCCCGAGCCCATCGTGCCGGCGCCGACAATGGCCGCGCTCCGGATGTCCGAGATCGGAGTGTCGCTGGAAAGATCGGGAATTTTCGCGGCGGCGCGCTCGGCGAAGAAGGCGTGAAGCAAAGCGCGGCATTGATCCGAGGCGAGACACTCGGTGACGATTTCCCGCTCTTTCTGGCAGCCCTCCTCAAAAGGTAACGATGCTGCCGCTTCCAGCGCGTCGATGACCGCGAGCGGCGCTGCCATATTCCGGCGCCTTTGCCGAGCCTGCTCACGTCCGGCGGCGAGGAGCGGCGCGTTCGCGGGAGGCGAGCCGAGCTTCTCGTGGCGTTGGCGCGTCTTGGGATGCGGCCCTGGTTGGATCGCTTTTTCGCGGGCGAAGGCAATGGCGCCCGAGCGGAGGTCACCATCGATCATGCGGTCGATCAAGCCCAGCCGCAAGGCTTGGGCGGCGGCAACCGGTTTGCCCGAGACGCACATCTCAATCGCTGCAGGGAGGCCCACCAGGCGCGGCAGCCGCTGCGTGCCTTCCGCGCCGGGGATGATGCCGAGGTTCACTTCAGGCTGGCCGAGTTGGGCGTCGGCCGTCGCGATACGATAGTGCCCGGCCATGGCCACCTCCAAACCTCCGCCGAGTGCGGTGCCGTGAATGGCCATCACCACGGGTTTCGACGAGTCTTCAATCTGCGCCAGCAGGCCGTGGAGCTCGGGTGGCGCGCCGTGCCCCTGGGCGGCATGTTCCAGTTCCCGAATGTCGGCTCCGGCAATGAAGGTGCGGCCTTCGCCGATGATCACGATGGCGCGGATCGACGGATCCCGCTCGGCGGCTTCGAGAGCGGCCGCCATGCCTTCGGGCACGCCGGGGCTCAAGGCGTTCACCGGCGGATTTTGGATTGTGATCACCGCGACGTCTTGTTCCGGGCTCAGATTGACCAGTTCGCTCATGGACGCTTCAGCCGGGTCTCGGCCAAACTTCTCATTGTATCGAGGATGTTTCCCCAGGCTTCGGCGTAGTGGGGTGGGCCTTTGCCGGTAAAACGTTGGCATTTACCGATTTCCCGTCGAACCGGGGCGCCGGAAGCTGGTACGCTTCTGGTATGGAATACGACGACCGTTGGCGGCGGCAGCAGGAACGCATGGCCCGCTATCAGGAACGTTGGGCGCGCAAGCAAGAGCGCTGGGCGCGCAAAAGAGAACGCCGGGCGCAGCGCAACCCAGGGCATGGAATCGTGGGCAGCGTGGCGGTGATCGCGCTGGGGGTGTTGTTCCTCCTCGATAACCTGGGGATCGTTCCCTTCCGTGAGGTCTGGCGGTATTGGCCGGTGATTCTGATCGCGTTGGGAGTCGTGCGGCTGGTCGATTCGCACGGCACGCCGTCGGTGATCTGGGGTGCCATGCTGGCCGGCATCGGCGGGTTGTTGTTGCTCGACAACCTCCAGATCATCGTCTTCGACTGGCGCCTATTCTGGCCGGCGATCCTGATCGCAATCGGCATCCTGATGCTGATCCGCACGACGCAGTTTTCCGAGCACTGGGCTTCGGTCACCGGCGGTGGGCCGGCCCCTCCCGATTCTGCGGTCTTGAACATGTGGGCGATGTTCAGCGGAAGCGAGCAACGCGTCGATGCGCAGAACTTTCGCGGCGGCCACATCAGCGCCCTGTTCGGGGGGTGTGAAGTCGATCTCCGTGGCGCCGGGATGGCCGAAGGGCAAGCCACGATCGAGACCAACGCCATGTTCGGAGGTGTGGACATCAGGGTTCCCACCACGTGGCTTGTCGAAGTCCGTGGAACAGCGATGTTTGGAGGCTTCGGGGACGATACGGTTCCCCCGCAGATCGAGCCGGGCGCACCACCGCCCCCGAGACTGATCTTGACCGGCTACGCTATGTTCGGAGGGGTCTCGGTCAGCAACTGACCCGGCCCAGCCGCTATGCATCCCATTCTGGTCCGCCGCACCCGGCTCACCTTCTATCTGCTGGCTTGGGTACCCCTCGCGGCTGGGTGTGCCGCGCTGCTTACGGTGACTGGCCACCTGCCCTGGATTCAGAGCGCGCTCACGGCGGCCGGCCTGGCACTCTTCTATGCCCTGGTCTGTCTTTCGCCCTGGTACTCGGGCCGATACCTTCCCTTCCAGCCGGCCGCGATCGCCAAGCTCCTGCTCAACCATGGAGCCGCCGCGCTGGTCGCTGCCGCGCTGTTGCTGGCCGCCGCCCAACTGATGGGGGTGCCGGATTCCGAACGCGCTTTCCTATTCGCCTCCGGAGTGTTGCTGTATCTGCTGGCGGTGGCCTTGCACTACGTGCTGTTCTCGTTTGAAAGTTCGCGTGACGCAGAAACCCGCATGCACGAGGCGCGCACGCTGGCGCGAGAGGCGGAGCTAAAGGCACTCAAGGCCCAGATCAATCCCCACTTTCTGTTCAACAGCCTGAATTCGATCAGCGCGCTCGCGACCGTGGATCCCGCGCGCGCAAGAGAGATGTGCGTCCGGCTGTCCGAATTTCTGCGCGCGACGCTGAATCTGGCCGAAGAGGAGATCATTCCGATCGAAGAGGAGATGGCGCTGGCCACGACCTATCTGGATGTCGAACGGGTTCGCTTTGGCTCCCGGCTGCGCGCTCGGCAAGTCGTTGGGGCCGGGTGCGAGGACTGCGCCGTGCCGTCTCTGATCCTGCAGCCGCTGGTAGAAAACGCAGTTAAACACGGGATTGCGGGCCTGGTGGAGGGCGGCGAGATCCGGCTCGAGGCGGATTGCCGCGAGGGGCTGCTGCGGGTCAGAGTGGAGAATGACTTTGATCCGGAAGCGCGCGCCGCCAACCGGAACGGCGTCGGTCTGGCAAATGTGCGGAACCGCCTGAAGACCCGCTATCACAACCGGGCCCAAGTCACGACCGAAGTGCGGGGCCGACTCTTTCGGGTGACCTTGGAGCTGCCGTGCGATTCGTAGCCGGGGACTCGATCGCCCAATACCGCCTCGTGTCGAGCCTTGGAGAGGGCGGGATGGGGCAAGTGTATCTGGCGGCGGATACGAAGCTTGACCGGCAGGTGGCGATCAAGATCCTTTCGGAGAAACTGGCCGGGCAAGCGTTTGCCCTGGAGCGTTTCCTGCGGGAGGCTAAGCTTGCCTCCGCGTTAAGTCATCCGAACATCACCCACATTTACGAGATCGGAGAAGCGGCGGGAGTGCCGTACCTGGTAATGGAATTCGTTTCGGGCGAGCCGCTGAGCCGGCGGATCGCCAGGGGCCCGATCACAGCCAGTGAGACATCCGCGATTGGCGCGCAAGTGGCGGATGCGCTCGAGGCAGCCCACGCCAAGAATATCGTGCATCGGGACATCAAGCCCGCCAACATCATGATCGGCGTGCGCGGGCACGTGAAGGTGCTCGATTTCGGCCTGGCCAAGCTGCAATCGAAACCGCGTGCGTCCGAAGAGACTCAATTTCTGACTCGCGAGGGCGTGGTGGTGGGCACGGTGAATTATATGAGTCCTGAGCAGGCGTTGGGAGAAGAGGCGGACGCACGGAGTGACATTTTCAGCTTGGGCGCGGTGCTCTACGAGATGTGTACGGGGCGCGCGCCCTTCAGCGGTCTCACGGTCCAGGAAACCGTCGGCCGGCTCATCGAAGGAGCGCCGGAGGCCATAGCCCGCTTCCGTTACGACGTGCCGGATGGCTTGGACCGGATCGTGCGCAAAAGTCTGCAGAGGAACCGCGACCAGCGGTACCAGTCGGCGCGGGAAATGGCCATCGATCTCCGCGCGATCGACGAGGACTCGCGGCACGAGCCCGGCAAGGAACCGGGACCGGGCGCGGCTGCGCGCGGCCGGCGAATCACGGCTGTGATTGTGGATGATGAGGAGCTGGCGCGGCGGCTTCTGCGCGAGTACCTCGGAAGCCTTCCTGATATCCGGGTTGTGGCCGAATGCGCCAATGGATTTGAGGCGGTAAAGGCCATCGCGGAACATAAGCCGGACCTCGCCTTTCTAGACGTGCAGATGCCGAAGCTGGACGGGTTCGAGGTTCTGGAACTGATTGGCCGCGACGTCGCGGTAATCTTCACCACTGCTTACGACACCTATGCCATGAAGGCGTTTGACGCGCACGCTGTGGACTATCTGTTGAAGCCCTTTCGCCTCGAACGGTTCCAGAAGGCGGTGGAACGGGCGCTCCAGCGGATCGGGAGCCCAACGCCGGCGCCGGCCGAACTGGCCGCTGGGGCGCGCGGCCCTTCGCAGTACGCGGCGCGGCTGGTGGTGAAGGAAGGGACCAAGGTCCATGTGATCCCGGCCGACCGTTTGGACTATGCCGAGGCCGAGGACGATTATGTCTCGCTGCACAGCGAGGGCAAGAGCTACCTCAAGCAGCAAACCATTTCGAGTCTCGAGTCGGCTCTCGACCCTCGACAATTTGTGCGGATCCACCGGTCGTACCTCGTCAACCTGGAGCGCGTCGCGCGCATTGAACCGTATGCCAAGGAGAGCCGGGTGGCGGTGCTGACGGATGGAACGCAATTGCCCGTCAGCCGCGCCGGCTACGACCGGCTGAAGGCGCTGCTGGACGAGCGCCGGTAGCCCGCCTGTGGTATGCGAACGGTTGAACGGGCGACGGTGATGCGACGCGCGATTCCGGCCTTGATCGAGCGGCCCGACGCTGCTCTTGCCTTTATCATTCCGCGGTCGTCCGATAAATGGATTCGACGATCTCGAGCGCGGCCTGCGCATCGGCCAAGGTGGGCCCGAAGCTTTTTCCCGCCTGGACCGAGCGCTCGAAATCGGCGAGTTCCAGCTGCCAGGATTGATCTTCGGCGGGATACTCCCAGACCGTCGTTTCCGGCGGACCCATCTCGGGGAGCATACGGTAGAATGCGATCCGTTCGGTCCCATAGGTGCCACCCAGGCCTTGTATATCGAGCTTCCCATGGCGCCCGTAGATTTCGAGCGAGAACAGATTCTTCCATTCCGTCGAGCTGGCGTGAAGCCATGCCGTCTGGCCGGCAGCCGTGCGCAGACTCAGGAAGGCGTTGTCGTCGACCGGCATCTTCCAGAAGTAGGTATGCACGTGCCCCTCGATGTGCGTGAAATCCCCCAAGAACCAACGCGCCAGATCGATCAAATGCACGCCTTGGTCGATCAACTCGCCGCCTCCTGAAATTTCGGGATTGGCGCGCCACTCTTTCTCATAGCCGACGCGGCCTCCGTGGCCATAGCGGCCTCGAACGACGAACAGTGAGCCAAGCGCGCCCGAGTCCACCGTCTCACGAGCCTTTTGTACAGCGGGATGGTAGCGGTGATTGAATCCCACCTGCACACACACAGAAGCCTGAGCGCTGGCTGCGGCGACCTCCGCGATTTCGCTGACGGAGCGGCCTGCGGGCTTTTCCACAATCACGTGTTTGCCGGCGCGAACAGCGGCCAAGGTAACAGGAGCCAGCCACTGGTTGGTTGTGGCCACAGCGACCGCGTCGATGTCAGACCGAGAAACAGCGCAACGCCAGTCTGTCGAAGGCACAGCCTCCGGACATTCGATAGATAGGTGCTCGGCCCGTTCCTTGACCACATCCGCAAGCGCCCGGATCCGGTGTCCACAAACCTGCAACGCCCGGGCGCGTTTTTGTCCGATTCGCCCGCATCCGACAATCGCGAAGTTCAAACCGACTCCTGGCGAAGGGTCGCGCGGCCGCCGTAGTTGCGTTCGTAGTAGGCGCGATACTCACCGCTGCGCACATGAGCCACCCAGGCGGCATTGGCCCGATACCATTCGATGGTCCGCCGAAGCCCGGTCTCGAATTCGGTTTCCGGCCGCCAGCCGGTTTCCGACATCAGCTTTTGGCTCGAAAGGGAATATCTGCGGTCATGCCCCGGCCGGTCGGTCACGTGTTGAATCAGGTCCTCCGGGCGTCCGGTAAGCGCCAGTATTTTTCGCACAACCTCGATATTCGGCAGCGACCGGTTGCCCCCGAGATTGTAGATCTCGCCGGCGCGGCCCTGATTGAGAACCGCCAGGACGCCGCGGCAATGGTCGTCCACATAGAGCCAGTCCCGCACCTGCATCCCGTCGCCGTATACCGGCAGGGGGCGGTTTTCGAGCGCGTTCGAGATCATGAGAGGTATCAACTTTTCGGGAAATTGAAACGGCCCGTAGTTGTTCGAAGCCCGAGTAATCATCACTGGCATTTGATAAGTCACAAAATACGAACGCGCCAGCAGGTCAGAGCCCCCCTTGGAAGCGGAGTAGGGACTGCTGGTGTTCAGCGGGTATTCTTCGGTGGCTTGCTGGGGCGGTTCGAGACTGCCGTAGACTTCATCGGTAGACACATGTACGAAGCGGCCGATTCCGGCGCGCCGGGCTGCCTCGAGGAGAGTGAACGTGCCGAACACATTAGTTCGGATGACCGGCTCCGGGGAGAGGATGCTCCGGTCGACGTGCGACTCGGCGGCGAAATGGACGATCGCGTCGGGCTTCTCACGGGCCAACAGCGATTCAACCAGATGCCAGTCGCAGATATCGCCTTCGACAATGCGATAACGGTCGCTCGATTCCACTGAGCGGAGGTTCTCGAGATTCCCAGCGTAGGTAAGCTTATCGAGATTCACCACGCGATAGCTGGTCTCGCCGATGAGCAATCGGACAAAGGCAGAACCGATGAATCCGGCTCCGCCAGTAACTAGAACTTTCATGAAAACGCGGAATCGTTACTTCCGCTGCGTCTTCCAATCGTAATTGATCGACGGGTCATTATAGACAATCCGTCCTTCATCCTGCGGGTTGTAAAAGCGGTCGGTCATATAGACC
>JAGWQP010000539.1 GCA_028876805.1 Acidobacteriota bacterium
CACCGGCCGAATCGGGTCTCGCAAATCCCGCGGGCCAGACCGGTACGTGGTGAAAGCGGTGTTTTGTCGGAGTGGATTTCGATCGAAACCTGTGCCACATCTCGCCACTCCTTGGAACAAAAGGAAAGGGCTCGGGAATCTCTTCCAACGGCGCGTGTCAAGCAGTTTGAGACACCCAGCATGGGAGTTTACTGACTACCTTCCTCTGTATTCTGGCCGGATGGCACCGGCTGGTTGATCCAAACCTCCGAGGGCAACAGCATCGGCTTGGGTGGCCGGCGCACGAAGCGGTCGGGGTGCGCTTGGTACGCGGTATCGAGCACCACCTGGCGGCGGGCAAGAACGGTTTGGGTTTCGCCGAAATGAACCACGGCGGGGGTGAGTAAGGCGATGCCGGAGTGGCGGTGCTCTTCGTTGTACCACTTGAAAAACTGCTGACAGAAGGCGCGGCTGTCTTGGATACAGCCGAAGCGATCCGGAAAATCCGGTCGGTACTTCATGGTTCGGAACTGGCTTTCCGAGTACGGATTGTCGTTGGAGACATAAGGACGGCTGTGGCTTTTGGTGACACCCAGGTCGGCCATCAGGAAGGCGACCGGCTTGGATTTCATGACCCGGCCGCGGTCGGCATGAATCTTGAGTTGGCCGGCCGGAATGTCGTGCTTGCCAATGGCTTCTTCGATGAACTGCTTGGCTAGTTCGGCGGCTTCCCGGTACGCGATCATCCAGCCGGTAACGTAACGGCTGAAGACGTCGAGCATGACGTAGAGATAGAAGTAGGTCCACTTGACCGGACCGCGCAGCTTGGTGATGTCCCAGCTCCAAAGCTGGTTGGGTGCTGTGGCCAGCAACTCGGGCTTATGGTAAGCCGGATGCACGAGCTGATCGCGGCGCTCGCCAGACTCTCCCTCCTGTTCCAGGATGCGGTACATGGTGCGAGTCGAACAGAGGTACTGCCCTTGGTCCAGCAGGGTGGCCTGCACGGCTGCTGGAGAGCGGTCCTGGAATCGATCTTCATGGAGGACCAGCAGCACCGCGGCGCGTTCGGCCTCACTGAGGGAGCGAGCAGGAGCAGGCCGCCCTGATGGCAAAACCGGCTCGGCCGCCGGCGATGCGGGCGGACCCAAAACAGGACGCTGCCGATAAAAGGAAGCACGAGCCACCGCCAGGCAATCGCAGGCGGCCACGATCCCAACCGTGGGGGCCAGATGGGCGACCGCGTCCATCAGGGTTGCTCCTCGGGGTCCGCCTTCGGCAGAGGCCATCCCAATAGAGCGCCCACTTTTTTTTGAACATCGATGACGATGGCGGCTTTACGCAGTTCTTCGGTCAGGCGCTGGTTCTCCCGGCGGAGCTTCTGCATTTCCTCTTCCTGAGGATTCCGTTTGGACTTGGGACCACGCTTATGCGGAGTCAAACCCTTGAGGATGCCAGCCTGCCGCTCGCGCCGCCATGTGACCAGGTGCGAGGAGTAAAGGCCTTCGCGGCGCTGCAAGGCGCCGATCGCGCCAGGTTGAGAGGCAGCGGCATCAGCTTCAGCCAGAATCCGCAGTTTGTACTCGGCGGTGAAGGTCCGGCGCTTGGCGTCGGCGACCACCTCTGGGTTTGGCCGCGGCGGGTTGGGCGCCTCGGGCGCGACGGTTTTGCCTGCCGCTGTACTCCGGTCGGTCTCGCTTCGCTCGTCCTCCCTCCGTTCAGCGGCAGGCAAAACCGTGGGAGAAGCCGAGGAAATACCGTTGTTCTTCACATTGATTCCTGTTCTCGCCCTGCTCAGTAATTACGACCGGGAGAACTGTCTCATCAATCTTGGCACGGAGGGAACTTAGACACGCTCGTAACGCAATTAGCCTTGGCTCGATGGAAGATGGTCCGTTTTACACCCGCAGCCGACCTCGCCCTCTTCGAAACGCTCACTCAACTCGTTCAAGGCGTCTCTTCAACTGGAAAGGAGGGGGCGAGGGCAGTTGTCACAGGGTGGACCAATAAATGGTTTTGCGGCTACATTCATCCAGGTCAAGCTGAG
>JAGWQP010000540.1 GCA_028876805.1 Acidobacteriota bacterium
GCAAAGTAGTTGGCTTGCTCCAACTGGCGATAGATATCGCCCGCGATGCCCGCGGCCAGGGCACCGATGGCCGGGCGGCCTCCGGTGAGCAACACTACCACCACCAACTTCCGTCCGCGTACATCGTTGAATGAACCGAACCAGCCCAGATGCGTATGATCCTCGCTACACGTCCCGGTCTTGCCGGCTATGGGTGCCTCCTGGCGAGCACGGTGGGCGGTCCCAAACTCCACCGCCGCACGCATGCCGGGCTTGATCGCCGAAATCAGCTTTCCGATATCCAGTTGGCGCTTCACACGCGGAATGAACAAATCGATTTCCCGAGGAGTGCGAGGATACTGCAGGTAGTAAAGAGTTCCTCCATTGGCGAGCGCGCTTAATAAGGCGGCAAATTGCAAAGGCGTCTGCGCGATGTCCTCGCCGAAGCTGGTGAGCATGCCCACGCCGCCGTTGCGCGGGGGCGTTTCCGGATAGTGTCCCGGCTGTTCGCCTGGGATGTTGAGACCCGCCTTCTCCCCGTAGCCAAACTGGTGGGCGTAGTAGCTTACCTTCTCGAACCCCATTCTTTGGCCAAGGGTGGCGAAGAAATAATTGTTGGAGTGCGCCATCGCGTAGGTGAGATCCATACGCATGCCGCGCAGCCGAAAGTTGGTCTGAGAATCGATCACCTTTTCGCTCAGTGCAGCCAACGCTACAGAAACCTTGACCGTGGAGCAAGGCTGAAAGCCGGCGCCCAAGGCCAGTCTCTGATTGACGGCCGAAAGGATCCGGCCGGTCGCCGGATCCACCACCACCACCGAACCGTTATATGGCCCGAGGGCTTCGACCGCGGCTCGGCGAATCTCCAGGTCTTCGCCATCGATGTTGTCACCTTGGGTGGAATCCGCAAACGTCGGTTCGGTCCACGGGCCCCCGCGAACGACGCCCAGCCGCGCATTCTGGGATCGAGTCCTGACCCTACGTGCCGCGACGGCGTGTCTTTTCTTTTTGACCGGCAGCGCGGCCGAACCCAGATTGGCAAAGAACGAAAAGGTTAAAATCCAGACCAGATTCCGAGCCATACCGGCAGAATAAGATATCCATGAGCTGCGATTCATTGGATGCGCGGCCGGATGCAATTCTGTGGGTCTCCTGCCAGAGCTGTCCCTCGGAGTTTGGCCGGAGCAACCGCTCTCCATTCTATCATGCGACGCCGAAAATCCATGGTCCCGCCGTCCCCGAATTTCTATTGGGAACATTGGGGTCCGCGGTGTAGACCGCGATCGCGGCCAAGGTTACGATGAAATCAGGTAAATCCCTCTGTGCAGGCCTTAGCGATTCTACAGGCGCAGATCAGCAAGTGCGAGTTCTGCCCGCGCCTTCGCAAGCACTCTACCGATATCGCTTCCGCCAAACGCCGTGCCTACCGGGATTGGGACTATTGGGCGAAACCGGTCCCCGCTTTCGGAGACCCGGGGGCCCGCGTGCTGATCCTTGGCCTGGCGCCAGCTGCGCACGGCGCCAACCGCACTGGCCGGATGTTCACCGGAGACCGTTCGGGCGATTGGCTTTACCGGGCCCTCTATCAGACTGGTTTTGCGTCACAGCCATCCAGCGTCTCTCGCGACGATGGGCTCACGCTTATAGACGCCTATATCACCGCCGCGGCGCACTGCGCTCCACCGGGAAACAAACCCACTCTGGAGGAACTCGGGAATTGCCGGCCCTACCTGGAGCGGGAACTCGATCTGTTGACGAACCTCAGAGTGGTCGTGGCGTTGGGCAGAATCGCTTTCGATGATTACCTGGAAGTCCTCAAAAGCCGGGGGGTGATCTTGAGCCGCGCCGCTTTCTCGTTCGGACATAACCTCCGGTTCAAGACCGCACCCGGCGAGCCCGTGCTGATCAGCTCCTACCACCCCAGCCAGCAGAACACATCGACTGGGAAGTTGACGGAAAAAATGCTGCTGGCGGTATTTGAGAACGCACGAGCGGCGGCGGGACTGGATGGGGAAGAAAAAGTCAAAAGGCAAAGCTCAAAAGCCAAAAGTCCAAAGTGATTCGGCGGCGTTTCGCGCGTTTGTTAGCAGCGTGTCTGCGGAAATCTGTGCCGGACAAACTCCAGGGCCTGGTCGCGGTCGGCGATGCGTCCCTCCAATTGAGCGTCTTCGAGCTCGCCGAGGATCTGGGAAAACAGTGGCCCGGGAGTGTAGCCTTCTTCAATCAGGTCGGCGCCGGTGATCAGGGGGCGAGGCCGAAGCTTCTCAAACGGCAGCTCTTCGAGTTTGCGCCGCACCAGGAGGTAGGTGTCGAGCTGACCGTGGCTGGCGAGGCAGTCGAGACGATGCAGTTCGAGATGCTCGGCGAACTTGGGCAGGCGCAGGAAGCGCTTGAGCGTGCTCTCCTTCATGCGGGGAACATCCTTGAACCGCATATGATGCTCCACCAGGGATTCCACCTGCTCGGTCTCATCCCGGGAAAACCGGAGGCGGCCGAGAATCCGACGCGCGACGCGCATGCCCTCTTCCACATGGCCATCGAAGCGGATGCGGTCCGCCAGTCGGAACGTCGCGGGCTTGCCGACGTCGTGTAGCAGCGCGCCCCAGGCCAGGGTCGTCGAAGCCCGATCCAGCTTTTCGAGCAGTAGCAGCGTATGCACCCAGACATCGCCCTCGGGGTGGAACTCGGGCGGCTGCGCGACGCCTTTCATGGCGGCGACCTCCGGCAACAGATCGTCCAGCAAGCCGGTCGCCTCCATCAGCTCAAAGCCGCGGCGTGCGCCGCCTTCAGTCAGGATCCGAATCAACTCGTCGCGCACGCGCTCGGCCGAGACCGTGCGGATGAGGGCGTGATGGTGGCGGATGGCGGCGAAAGTGGAGGGCTCGATTTCGAAGCCGAGGCGCGCCGCGAATCGGACGGCGCGGATAAGGCGTAGATGGTCTTCGCGAAAGCGCGTTTCGGGATCGCGGATGGCACGCACAATTTGACGTTCGAGGTCCGATCGCCCGCCGACGAAATCGAGCACCTCCCGGGTCTCCGGATCCATCATCAGGCCGTTGATCGTGAAATCACGGCGCAGGGCATCCTCGTTGGGATCGGTTTCGAAATGAACACGCGTCGGGCGGCGGCCGTCGGCGTAGTCGCGGTCGCTGCGGAAAGTGGCCACTTCCACCTCGGCATCGCCCTCGCGGATGAGCACGACGCCGAAGTGCGCGCCGACACAGCCGGAACCGGGGAACAGTTCCAGGATCCGCTCCGGGGGGGCATCGGTGGCGACGTCGAAATCCTTGGGCGGCGAGCCGAGGAGCAGGTCACGCACGCAGCCGCCCACCAGGTACGCCTGCTGGCCGGCGCCGCGCAGTTTGCCAATGATACGGCGCGCTAGGGTTTCAGCTAACATTCCGGCTTCCCTCCCTATGCTAATATGGGGGTGCCGAACTCCACTCGGAGGCGGGGGAACCATTCGTGGGGCGCAGTCCGAATCGGACGGAGTACTTTCAAGCTCTAGCCCGTCAGCTAACCTCGCAGGCGTAGTTGAGAGTCACCGCTATGGTGGTCGAGGAGACGATTTCGTGACATCCGAGAATCGAGCGGGCGCCGTGAAAGTGGTGGTCGCCACGACCGTGATGCTGTCGTTCATCTCCTTCTGGCGGGCGGCCGCCATCGTGTTGGCCGACATGGCCTCCTCGGCTTACTACGTGGGCGGTATTGCCGAGACGGCCGTCGGAAGAGCGGCGCCGTGGTTCATCCTGGCGATCATGCTGTTTTCCTACGCCGTGCGCGCCATCTACATCGAAAGCTGTTCCATGTTCGTTCGCGGCGGCGTCTACCGCGTGGTTCACGAAGCCATGGGCGGCACGCTGGCGAAGTTCTCCGTTTCCGCGCTCATGTTCGACTACGTGTTGACCGGTCCGATCAGCGGCGTCAGCGCGGGATTGTATCTCGGCGGATTGATCAACGAGGTGGGCGACCGCCTCCATATTGCCGGGATGCACGTCAACGCCGCATACTTCGCAGCCCTGTTCGCGGCCGCGGTGACCCTGTACTTCTGGCGCAAGAACATCATCGGGATCCACGAATCGAGCGAAAAAGCGTTGCGCATCATGCAGATCACGACGGTCATGGTGGTGATTCTGATCGTCTGGTGCTTTGCCACGATCCTCAGCAAAGGCGCGTATCCGCTGACGCCACCGACTCTGACCAACCTGCATTTCAGTGATGACGCGCTCGGGTGGCTGAAGGGGACGGTTGCCCCGTCGATCACGGCCATCGCCATCCTGATCGGACTCGGACATTCCTTGCTGGCAATGAGCGGCTTCGAGACGCTGGCGCAAGTGTACCGCGAAGTGGCTCACCCGAAACTCAAGAACCTCGAACGCGCCGGCTTCGTGATCATCATCTATAGCCTGATGTTCACCTCGCTGGTTTCGTTTTTCGCCATCTGGATCGTCCCGGACGCCGACCGGAAAAACTTTTTGAACAACCTGATCGGCGGCATTTCGATGTACCTCGTGGGGCCGCTTTCATTGCGGTTGTTATTCCATGGCTTCGTGGTGCTGGTCGGCACCTTGATTCTGGCGGGTGCGGTGAACACCGCCATTATCGGCTCCAACGGCGTGCTAAACCGCGTCGCCGAGGACGGCGTGCTGCCCGACTGGTTCCGCCACCCACATCATAAGTTCGGAACCACCTCGCGCCTCATCAACCTAGTGGTCGGCCTTCAGCTGCTCACCATCCTCAT
The DNA here is from genome assembly GCA_028876805.1 of Acidobacteriota bacterium. Lineage (GTDB taxonomy): Bacteria > Acidobacteriota > Terriglobia > Bryobacterales > Bryobacteraceae > PSRJ01. The sequence continues at coordinate 4,721 of JAGWQP010000540.1, forward strand.
TAGTCGCGGCAACATCTATGTCCTGGGTGAAGCGTACGCATTCGGCGTCGTGTGGAGCTTCGCGATGAAGGCCCTGTCGGTACTGGTGTTGCGCTACAAGCAGCCGCGAAATCGAGAGTGGAAGGTGCCGCTCAACTTCCACATTCGCGGCGTGGAAATTCCGGTCGGGCTGGCGCTGGTTACTCTGGCCCTGTTTATGCTGGCCACGATCAACGTGCTGACCAAGAGGGTGGCTACGATATCCGGCGTTACTTTCACCATCGTGTTCTTTCTGGTCTTTGAACTCTCGGAGAGGTACAACCGGAAACGCCGGGCCGGACACGCCGAAGAGGTCGAAAAGTTCCGCGTTGACCCGCGGCCAGACCTATCGGCGGAGGCCGTGAGCGTGCGCCCCGGCAACGTGCTGGTCGCCGTGCGCAATCCTAACCGGCTGCAGCATCTCGAGCGCATTCTGAAAAAGACAGACACGCGCCGCCAGGATATTGTCGTGCTATCGGTCCGGGGAGTGAGTCCGGCGGGTTCGGGCGAGCACCCCCTCACCACGGACCAGATCTTTTCCGATGACGAGACTGCCGTGTTCACGCGGGTAGTGTCGGTCGCGGAAAAAGCCGGTAAGCATGTGGAGTTGATGGTGGTGCCCGGAACCGATCCGTATGAGGCCGTGGTTCAAACCGCGGCACGGCTGCGTTCTTCCCGTATCGTCATGGGCCTGTCGCCGAAGCTGACGCCCTCCGAACAGGGCGCCCAAGTCGGCCTGTATTGGGAACAACTCCCCGAGCCGCGGCCTTCGCTCTCGCTCGAAATCGTTCTGGAAAACCAAAAGGACGTGATCTTCTTCAACCTGGGACCGCATCCGCCGCGCCTCTGGCCGGAAGACATCGATCTGGTGCACCGCCTATGGCTGGAATTGAGCCGGTTAGGCCCCGGCTCCAAGCTGCATCACCGCGACATCGTGAGCGTAGCGCTCCGGCGAATGAGCGCGGAGCTGCATTCGGCCCGTGCGCCGGAGGTGGTGGGCGACGTTTTGCACGAAGTCGCCACCGGCGACAGCCACAAAGAAGACGCCACAGCGCACGACTCGGTGGCGCGGTAAAGCGAAGATCGAACGTCCTTGGCCCGCGCCGCTGCTCAGTTCTTTCGCGTGATCGCGCAGCCGAGGGTCTTGGTGCGGGGGCGGGCGACCGACTTGCTGGCTAAGACGGCCTCCAGGGCATCGCGGAGGTCCAGCTCGGTGGCCTCGGGGCGCTGCTTGCCGAAATCTTCGGTGCGGTTGTCGATCCGCCCCAAATAGAGCAGATCGCCGCGCGGCGAAAGCACGGCGGCCTCCGGGACCGTAGTCGCTCCCGTAAAGGCGGCTAGCGATTCCTGGGGATCGAACA
>JAGWQP010000541.1 GCA_028876805.1 Acidobacteriota bacterium
AGCCGACGCCCGCAGATCAAGCGTTGGGTCAAACTTCGGCACGGAACGGAGAGGACGCCCGGCGCTCGATACGAGCTGGGAAACGCAGGCCCGAACCATGGAGGTCGACGGTATAAACGTGGTCGGCTGTACGGCGATTGCAAGAAGCGGTCGTCGTGCCGAAATCCGGTGGCGCAATCTAAACTTCGAGCACGCTCTCGCCCGGCCGGATCGCCAGCGCGTCGAGTAGCAGCCGCACGACCGTCATGTATCCCGAGCGCCCGCGTTCTTCGAGGCTAGCGACGCTACTGAACAGCGGGCCGCCGAGGCTGATCGTGCAGTAACGCGCTGACAGGGCCGGGATCAGCGGCTCCCATTGGCCCGGCGATAGATCGAGCGGCAACAGCACCAGCGGCGGTCCGGCGCCGCGGACGCGAAACGAGACGCCGGCGATTTCGCCTTCCTGTTCGCGCAGGCCGGCCGCCGGCAACGCGTCGTGAAGCCGGTGGAGCTCCCGCATCGCGGCATCTATGCTCTCGCCCCGATCGGCGGCGAGGTCGGCCCAGGTCAGGCCGGCGTAATCATCGAGCACCAGCGCCGTGGCCTCGGGCAGATCGGGCAGCACCGCCCGCACGCGCCGGGCGCCGAGCCCATGGTCGCCGGTCACGACCAGTAGCCTGGCGCCCAGCGGCGCCAGGCTACGCGGGTTCAGGACCGTCGGGCATACCAAAGTCAGCGATGCGATGCGCTCCGGATGCGTGGCGATAAAGCCCTGCAGATCGGCGAGGCTGCGGCCGGCAAAATGCGCTCGAGCGATGGTTAGATGGTCCAGGAGCTCGGCGACGCAGGTCTCGACGACAGGCTCAACAAGTGTGATGATTGGTATGGCCGATCTCCGTTGTTGCAAGTCGACCACCGGCGGGCACGGCCGATCCGCCTTCCTCCTGGCGCAATATCCGGGCTCGACTGAGCCCGCGCCCACCAGTATCGATCAACCGCTCCAGTTGAACTGGTGCAATGTCCCCGAATCTCCTTGCCACTGGCGCAGCTTCGGATCAGACCACCGGCTACCCTTGCTGCTGGCCAAGTCCATGCTGGCAAACTGAAATGCGGCTTGGGCCGCAGCACCTTCCACTCGCGTTGGCTTTCCGGTCTGATCCTTCAAGGGAGTCAGCGTCGCTTGTCCGAAACTTCCGACCCTGAGGAACGGTGAATCGCCCCATCCGATCTCGATCGTGGTCGTCTCGCTGGGCAGCCAGTTACTGATCACGGCGCCCCACAGTCCTTCGAACAGGCCACCCTTTTTTCCCGAAAAGATCGCCTCCAACTCGCGACGCTGCTCGGCATTTGCACTGTCGCCGATGTACAAACGAGCGGTTCCCTGGCCGCCAAAGAAATTGCCTGGCCATTCCGCCGTGAAAGCGACCTTGGTTCCGTCGAGATCGATACCGTCCGAATTGCCGCGCTGAATGTCGAAACCAAGTGTGCCGCCGCACCAGCCTTGGTCAGGCGTCCCCTCCGGACCAAGCCAGCATGGGCACAACATTTTACAACTGCAGAGCTCCACGCTTCGCCCAGAAAGCTGCCAACCCATCGCCGTTGCCTCCTTCTGTAATCTTCTTTCCGCCGGAAGTATCACGCGCGGAAACGTGTCGCCTTTGGAGCATGCCTCCAAAACGACCTAGGCACAACAGGGCGTCGGTGATGCGACCTAGAACGGCTCACGTCAGGCGCCGTCCGGTTCGGGTCAACGGCGAAGATCCGGCAGTTGCCAGGGAGCGGCAACTTCACCCCACCCCAACGCTCCGGCGATTGCATCAATCGTTTGCTCTGTGCAGTAGGCCGATATTCGGCTTCAGCAGCCAGCTGGTCAGAAGCCTCCGGTCTTTGGTCAGCTCAGCGAAGTATTCCGGAGCACCAAAAGTTCGTCGACCATCAAATGGAAGCATCGGCGAGCCCTCGCGGAAGGCCTGATCATCCGGCGGTAAAGAGAATGCCGGGTCACGAGAGCCAGCCGGCTGTCTGGCTCCGCTCATACAGGACGTAGCCTTGTCCAATCAGGGCTTCAGTGCGCCCGTTGCGCTGGTATAGACGGCATAGAGCGATGTTGAGTCGCAGATGTAGAGCCGGTTACGGAACATGCCGCCGAAGCACAGATTGGC
>JAGWQP010000542.1 GCA_028876805.1 Acidobacteriota bacterium
GCGGTCCAGGCCGCCGTGAGCACCTTCGGATCGTCCACAGTGAACTGGTAAGCGAGATTCTCACCGGTCCGCCACAGGCGCTCGGTGACGTGCATGGCATCGCTATGGAGGTAGCCGTCTTCGCCGAACCAAGTGCTATCGACAAAATTAGTGACGTCCACGACCAGCGTGTCTCCCTCCCAGTGGCCAACCGAATCGCCGTAATAGGACGGGTTTCCGTTCGCGCGGTGCGGGCGGCCGTCGGTGGGAATGATGCGATACGGATCTCCCGAGATGTCTTCGTAAAAGAAGATGACTTCGCCCGGGGTTTGCACGATTTTTCGCGGAGAACCAATGCGCGGGATCCCTGGTTTGCCGCAATAGAAGACCTCGTCGGTCTTGCTCTCGTGATCGGAGAGATCCTTCACCTTGGCCAGGTACTCCGGCTTGTACGAAGGGGTGGCAGTGAAGGGCATCGCACCGGGCACTGCGGTTTTGGCGGGCCGGCGGGCGCTCTGATCGACCGTCTTGATGGCCACAGCGCCGTTGACCTCACTTTTCAATCCGCCCGGAGGCAGGTCGATGCCGAATGCCCAGACGCCGCTGAGGTCCGCGTGCCCATCGGCGGTGCGTTTCACACTAGCCGTGTTTGCGGGCTTGTTCGTCGGTTGGGCAGCTCCAAGGACGGGAAGAAGGGCCGCCGTGGTCACCACGCAAACGAAGTTCAGTCTCATTTTCCACCCTCCTGGGCCGTATTGGCATTGACGAGTTCCAACGATGTCCCATCCGGCATGATGATCTTTTGAAGGTAGCCGTAGAAAGAAGCGTCCTTCGCGCGCACGCCTTCGACCTTGACGGTCTGCCCGATGGCTTTGGCGAGGTCGGCACGGCCCACGCCGACGCGGCGGAACCATGCTGGCGGATTGCTTTCAAAAGACCAGTTTTCCACCTTTCCGCTTTCGCTCCTCACTTCCATAGCGACCTTAATGTGAGGATTGACCCAGTCGACGCTCGTGAGTGTGCCGGTCAGCGTAATCCGCTTGGTCATATCGAACTCGGCCGACGGTGAGTGATGAGCCCACAGGGAAGTCGCCGTCACGACGCACATGGCTACAATCCTGGCACTGGAAATCTTAGGTTTCAAGGAAGGAACTCCTTTCCAAACGTGGAAAAAGTATATCACAGCACGGTGCCGGTCATAGGGACACACGCGGGACCTTCAACCGCTTTTGACGGGCACACGGCAAGGTACAAATGCGAACAACGCGATTGTGCGGCGCCTGCGGATTAGCCCTTGCAAGGCGGCAGGCGGATGGTTGTCGACTGCAAATCGATTCCGCCCACGCAGCCGGGCGAAGCCATTTAAGGCTGCGCTCGCATACGATGAGTCATAGACCCTCCTATTCAAGACGCGGAGGCGGCTTCCACTCGGGCGTGGACTGCGATACAGTGACACGATTGGGCCGGGTTTCCGTGTTGAACATAGGTTGGGTACTCGCTGGATTTGCCTTGTGCGCCGTTGCGGCTCCTTCCAATCCCGCGTCTCCCCCGTCCTCCTATCGCACGATTGTCGACCGCTACTGCGTGGTCTGCCACGATCAAAAGCTCAAGACGGCCGGGCTTGCACTTGACACGCTCGACCTCACGAAGGTTCCCGAGCATGCGGAGACCTGGGAAAGAGTGGTCGAAAGGCTCGAGGCGCGCACGATGCCGCCCATAGGGATGCCGCGGCCGGATTCTGCCACCTACGAGGAGCTGGCGACCTGGCTCGAAGCGCAACTCGATGCGGCTGCCCAGGCCCATCCTCACCCGGGCCGTCCGGTGCTCCACCGCCTCAACCGCGCCGAATACGGCAACGCCATCCGCGACCTGCTGGCTCTCGACGTGGATGCCGCATCGTTGCTGCCGCCGGATGACTCGGCCTACGGGTTCGACAACATTTCCGATGTGCTCGGGCTTTCGCCGGCGCTCCAGGAGTATTACCTAAGGGCGGCGCTGAAGATCGGTTCGCTGGCCGTGGGAGATCCTCACGCGAGTCCTCGCGGCGAGACCTACCGCCTCCGGCAGGACCTTTCCCAGGACCAACATATTGAAGGAATGCCGCTGGGCACGATCGGCGGGACGCGGGTCCGCCAGAACTTCCCCCTGGACGGCGAATACGTTTTCCAGGCCAGGCTGTATCGAACCAATCTGAATATCATGCGCGGTCTCGAGTCGCCGCATCAGGTGGAGTTCACCGTGGACGGGCAGCGCATCCACGCGGCGAGGATCGGCGGCAAAGAGGATCTGGCGGGTCTATTTGAGAAACCGACCGAGACGGGAGATGCGGTCGACGCGCGACTGCGCGTGCGCGTCCCCGTGAAAGCGGGCCCGCACGTGGTGACGGTGGCCTTCGTGCAGGAGCCGGAGGTGGCCGGGCCCGACCGGCTGCAGCCTTATCTCCGCAGTTCGGTGGACAACTTCGACTGGACCGGCAGGCCGCACCTCCAAACGCTGACTATCACCGGACCTTTCGAGGCGACCGGTCCCGGAGAGACACCCAGCCGGCAACGGATTTTTGTCTGTCACCCGCGCGGCCCGGGCGAGGAGGCGCCGTGCGCGCGGCGCATCCTCCGGATGCTGGCCCGGCGCGCGTACCGGCAGCCGGTGAAAGCGGCAGATGAACAACGGGTGATGCGGTTTTACGAACAGGGGCGGCGCCAGGGCGACTTTGAAGCCGGGATTGAAGCGGCACTCGAGCGCATTCTAGCCAGCCCGAAGTTCGTGTTTCGCGTCGAGCGCGATCCGGCCGGCCTCGCGCCCGGAACCGTGTACCGTATTACCGGCCTCGAGCTGGCTTCTCGGCTTTCCTTTTTTTTATGGAGCAGTATTCCAGATGACGAGCTGCTTCAAGTGGCCGCCGAAGGCAAGCTGAAGAACCCGGCCGTATTGGAACGCGAGGTGCGGCGGATGCTGGCCGATCCGCGGTCCCATGCCCTGGTTGCCAACTTCGCCGGCCAATGGCTGCACCTGCGGAACGTACGAAACGTGCTGCCGAACTCCGATCGGTTTCCAGACTTCGACGACAATCTGCGGCAGTCGATAGAGCGGGAGACGGAGCTGTTGTTCAGCAGCATCATCCAAGAAGACCATAACGTCTTGGATCTGCTGACGGCCGACTACACCTTCCTCAACGAGCGGCTGGCGCGGCACTACGGAATTCCGGATATTTATGGAAGTCGCTTCCGGCGCGTCAGGATCACCGAGGACGCCCGTCGCGGGCTATTCGGCCAAGCGAGCATTCTGGCGGTGACTTCGCACGCTGAGCGGACGTCGCCGGTGGTGCGCGGCAAGTGGATTCTGGAAATGATCCTCGGCCTTCCGGTTCCACCGCCGCCGCCGGATGTGCCGACGCTCAAAGAGAACGCCGACGGCGAAAAACCGCGGACGATGCGCGAGCAGATGGCCGAGCACCGGGCGAATGCGGTCTGCGCGTCCTGCCACAGGATTATGGACCCGATCGGGTTCGCGCTGGAAAATTTCGACGCCGTGGGCGCCTGGCGGACGCACGAGGCTGGGGAAGCCATCGACGCTTCCGGGGTGCTCGCCGACGGAACCAAAGTGGACGGCGTCGTGGGATTGCGCAACGCTCTGGTGAGCCGGCCCGCGATGTTTGTCGGCACGATGACGGAGAAACTGCTGACGTATGCGCTCGGCCGGGGGTTAGACCATCACGACCGGCCGGCGGTGCGGGCGGTTCTTCGGGACGCGGCGGGAACTGACTACCGGTTCTCGTCGCTGGTGATGGGGATTGTGCGGAGTGTTCCGTTTCAGATGAGAATGACCGCCGAGAGGGACGCTCGGACCGGAGGCTCCTGAAATGATCGTTCTTAAGAAAGCACTGGGACGCCGCACACTGCTGCGCGGGATGGGCGCCTCCGTGGCGCTGCCGCTGCTGGATGCGATGTTGCCTGCGTTCACGCCAATCGCCAAGGCCGATGCCAGGCCGCGGCTTCGGTTTGGCGTCGTGTATTTCCCGAACGGAGCCATTATGTCGGAGTTCACGCCGTCGGCAGACGGAGTGGGCTTCGAGTTCACTCCGATTCTCAGGCCGCTTGAGCCCTTCAGGGAGTCACTCGTGGTGCTGACGAATTTCACGCGGTCGCATCCAGGCAGCCAGGTGGGTGACCACGCGGTGAGCGCCGCCGGGTTTCTGACCGGCGTGTGGCCGAAGCGAACCGAGGCCGAGGACGTCGAAGCCAATACGACCATCGACCAGGTGGTGGCGCGACAAATCGGCGAGGACACGCCGTTTCCATCGCTGGAATTGGCTACCGAGGATTTTACGGGCTACGTCGGCGGCTGTTCACCCGGCTTCAGTTGTGCGTACATGAACACACTGTGCTGGAGCACGCCCAACACGCCGCTTCCGATGGAAACGAATCCCCGCGCCGTCTTCGAGCGGATTTTTGGCGACGCCGGCAGCGCGACGGAGCGGCAGGCGCGGATTCGGAAACAGCAGAGCCTTCTCGATTCGATTTCCGAAGAAGCCCGGGACCTCGAGCGCGGGCTGGGCGCGCGCGACCGCGCGCGAGTCGGCGATTATCTCGAGAATCTCCGTGAAATCGAGCGGCGTATCCAGCAGACCGAGGCCCGCAACATCGTGGACGCCGCGCGGATGGATGCGCCCATCGGCGTGCCAGACTCTTTCGATGAGCACGTGGGGTTGGTGTTCGACCTGGTGGCGGCGGCCTGGCAGGCGGACGCGACGCGCGTGTTCACGTTTATGATGTCCCGCGAAATCAGCCAGCGCACGTACCCGCAGATCGGGATCACCGAACAGCATCACAGCGTTTCCCATCACCAGAATAATCCCGAGAAGATGGCGAAGGTGGCGCGGATCAATGTCTACTATGCTCAACTGTACGCGAAGTTTCTCGAGAAGCTGCGCTCCGCCGAGGAGGGCGACGGGTCGCTGCTTGACCATTCGCTGATTTTTTTTGGCGCCGGCATGGGTGATTCGAATTCGCACGCTAGCGACCCGCTGCCGATCGTGGCGGCCGGTGGGGGCGTGGGACGGGGAAACCGCCACGTGCGTGTAGCGACGCGCACCCCGGTGGGCGATCTCTGGATTGCCGTAGCCGGCAAATTCGGCAAGAGGATGGATCGCTTCGGGGATGGTACGGAAACCGCACATGGGCTTTTTTGAAGGCCTTCCCAAGCGGGTGCGGATCGGGTGGCTGGTCGCGCTCGCGGGGTTGAGCCTCGTGAGCGCGGGCGGCAGGGAGAAGCGGCTGGTGGACGCGGTCCAGGCAGGAAACCCCGAGGACGTGCGCGCCCTGCTGAAAGGCCGCGCCGATGTGAACGCGCCGGAGGCCGATGGCACCACGGCGCTGGCGTGGGCCGTGCGAGCGGATGATCTCGAAATGGCGCGGCTGCTGCTAGACGCAGGCGCAAATCCCAATGCCCACAACCGCAACGGGGTGTCGCCGCTGTGGCTGGCCGCGACGAATCGCAACGTGGCGATGATAGAGGCGCTCGTAAATGCCGGCGCTGATCCGAAAACCAAGCTGCCGGGCGGTGAGACGATCCTCATGACGGCTGCGCGGACCGGAAACCCGGATGCCGTGAGACTGCTGATCGATCGCGGCGCCGATACGAGCGCGCGCGAGAGCACCTACGGAGAGACGGCGCTGATATGGGCCGCCGCGGCGAACCATCCGGAGGCCGCGCGCGTGCTGATCGATCACGGGGCGGAGGTCAACGCCCGGTCGAAGCTTCTCGAATACCCCAAGGATCGGTTTGGTCTCGAGGGTGTGATCACTGTTCTGCCGCGGGGAAGCTGGACGCCCTTGATGTACGCGGCGCGCCAGGGGTCGCTCGCCGTCGCGCGCGTACTGGTCGAAGCCGGGGCCGACCTGAATCTGAAAGACCCAGAGGGTACGACCGCCTTGGTGCTGGCGATCCTCAACCTTCACTTCGACACGGCCGCGCTACTGGTGGAGAAGGGCGCCGATCCGAACCTCGCCGACGGCACGGGCATGGCGGCACTATACGCGACCGTGGACATGAACACCTTGGGCGAGGTCTATGGTCGGCCGGCCCGCAGGTTCTCCGAACAATGGAGCGCGCTCGATTTGATCCGGCTGCTGCTGAGGCGCGGCGCCAATCCGAACGCCCAACTTAGGCTTCCCACGCTCTACCGCGCGCATACGCCCGGCGAAGGCACCTTGGCTGAGGGCAGCACACCGCTGATGCGCGCCGCGAAGAACGGGGATGCCGCAGCCCTGCGGCTGCTGCTCGACAACGGAGCGGATCCTGGCCTGACACAAAACAACGGCACAACCGCACTCATGGTGGCGGCAGGACTGGGGCGGGGCTTGGGCGTCTTCGCGAAAGATTATGCGACCGAAGCCCAAATGCTCGAAGGCGTCAGAGTACTAGTGGCGCGCGGTGTGGACGTGAACGGTGCCAACGATAAGGGGCAGACCGCGCTCCATTTCGCGGCTTTGTCGTCGGATTCGATTGTCCAGTTTCTGGGCGAACACGGAGCGAGGCTGGATGCGAAAGATAAGCAGGGCCGGACTCCCTTGGACATGGCTCTGGGCGCGGGTGGGCCGGGGAGGGCGGGCGCTGCGCCGGAAATTCGGCAGGCCACTGCGGCGTTGATTCGCCGCCTGATGAATGCGACCGCGCCGCCATCTCCGGCACTTCCATGACCCACGCGGCCCAGATCATCCCGAGTGGCCAGGCGCTCGGCGCAGAGATTCGGAATTTGGACCTGCGCAATCTCAGCGATTCGGAATTCGATTCGATCCACGACGCGTGGCTGAATCACCTGGTGGTGCTGCTACGCGCCCAGCAACTCACCGATGAAGACCTGATCCGGTTCAGCCGCCGCCTCGGCAATCTCGACTGGGCACCGGTCCAGGAAACCGGGCGGCGCTTCGTCGAGGGGCACCCGGAGATCTACGTGGTTTCGAACGTTATCGAGAACGGCGTGCCGATCGGCAGCCTGGGAGCGGGTGAAGCGGTGTGGCATACCGATATGTCGTACCTGGAGACGCCTCCCAAAGCGAGCTTGCTTTATGCGCTAGAGGTGCCGCGCGCGGGCGGCAACACGTATTTCTGCAACATGTACCTCGCCTATGAGCACCTACCGGCTTCCCTGAAGCGGCGGGCTTCTGGCCTCCAGGTGAAGCACGATGGCACCTACAATAGCGGTGGGTACGTCCGCCAGGGCCTTACCGCCGTGAATGATCCGGTCACTTCTCCGGGCGCGTACCACCCCCTGGTTGTGACGCATCCCGAAACCGGGCGGCGCGCGCTGTATCTCGGCCGCCGGCGCAATGCCTACCTTGGCGGGCTGTCTCTGGTCGAGTCCGAAGCTCTGCTGGATGAGCTTTGGTCGTACGCAACACGCGACGAAATCGTCTGGCATAACGAATGGCAGGCTGGCGATGTGGTTCTTTGGGACAATCGATGCACCATGCATCGACGCGACCCGTTCGATCCGCAGTCGCGCCGGATTCTGCACCGCACCCAGGTCCAGGGCGGGATCCCCCCACGGCCGTGACCACGGCACAGAAGAGTTCGACCGCCACCGGAGCGCGGCAGAAATGGCTGAGCGCGCCTCGCGTGGTTCTGTCGCTGCTATGCCTGCTGTACCTGATCCTGTTTGTGAACCGGGTGGCCATTTCCACCGCGGCGCCGCTGATGAAGAGAGATCTTGGTCTCACCAACACCCAGCTTGGCTTTGCGTTCTCCGCGTTTGCGATTCCGTACGCATTGTTTCAACTGGTGGGCGGATGGATCGGCGACCGGCTGGGACCGCGCGTAACGCTGGTATTGTGCTGCGCGGTGGTGGGGGTTTCCACGGTGCTGACCGGCACATCGGGCGGGTTCATCTCGCTGTTCGGGCTGAGGTTGGCATTGGGCTTCGGTGAGGGTGCCGCTTTCCCCACGGCGACACGGGCGATGTCGAGCTGGACATCCTTCGACAGTTGGGGCTTCGCTCAGGGGATTACACATTCGTTTGCCCGTATCGGAAATGCCCTGACGCCGCCGTTGATGGCCGCCATCCTAGCGTTTGTCACCTGGCGGGCATCCTTTGCAATTCTGGGAGCGGTCAGCCTGCTCTGGCTGTTCGCGTGGGCCTGGTATTTCCGCAACGACCCAGGCGAACATCCCGCGATCACGCCAGGCGATCTAGCCACCCTGACACCGCACGCGAGCGCCAGCCGTTCCTCCGTCCCGTGGTGGCGCTTGGCGCGGCGGATCCTGCCGGTAACGGTAGTCGATTTCTGTTACGGTTGGACGCTGTGGTTGTTTCTCAGCTGGATCCCCGGCTTCTTCTTTGAATACTACCACCTTAATTTGCAAGCGTCCGCCCTGTTCTCCGCGGGCGTATTGTTTGCGGGAGTAATCGGCGACACCGTGGGCGGCGTGATCAGCGACGGTCTGCTGCGGCGTACCGGCAGCCTGATGACCGCTCGCCGGTCTGTGATTGTCGCCGGCTTTCTGGGCGCTTTTGTGTTTCTGCTGCCGGTGGTTCTGGTACACAATCTGACGGTGGCGGCGCTGTGCTTATCGCTGGCCTTCTTCTTCGCCGAGCTGATTGTGGCGCCGATCTGGTCGGTGCCCATGGACATCGCCCCGCGGTACGCCGGCACAGCCAGCGGCATGATGAACTTCGGATTCGGCGTGGCGGGCCTGGTCTCGCCTTCCAGCTTCGGCTACCTGGTCGACCGCACCGGGAGCTGGGTCGCTCCTTTCGTAGGCTCAATTACGTTGCTGCTGGTCGGTGCGGTGCTCGCCTCCCGTCTGCAGCCCGATCAACGCTTCCTAGAGGAGGGGAAGTAACAATACGTCACTTCGCCATCGTCCTTCCATGAGAGACCTCCCGTCCCGCCAACTTCACGAATTTCCGGCGATCCTATGCTTTCATCGGGGCATCATCAATCGGCGTCGTTTTCTTGGGCAGCCTGACGGCTGCGGGTTTGGCCGGAGTCGCGACCCCCCGATTTGGGCCGCGGCCAGAATCAATGGGGTGCCGAAACAGGCGTGCCGACACTGGTGAACGGGTCGGTTCAAGTCACCGGTTCGGTGGTGCTGCCGCCCCCCGAGGAGTCCGGAATCGAGCACGTGGTGGTGGTCACGATGGAGAACCGAAGCTTCGACCACTTCCTGGGCTGGCTCGCTGGTGCGGACGGTCTGCCGCCGGGACTCATGTACACAGATCGCAAAGGCGTTTCTCATCCGTCCCACCCTCTGGCGTCGGATTTCACCGGCCGCCCGCATCCTTGGCCGGATCACTCCTATGACCAATCCCGCGTGGCCTACGACGATGGCAAGATGGATGGCTTCCTGCGCGCCGGCTCCAATGATGAGTACGCCATCGGTTACTATACGCAAGCGGACATCCCCTTCTACAGCGCGCTTGCTCAGAACTACCTGGCGTGCGACCACTATTTCGCCTCGATCCTCGGGCCGACTTTTCCGAACCGCCTGTTTCAATGGGCTGCCCAGACTGATCGTCTCGACGACAGTGTGACGTTCAGCAGCCTGCCCACCATCCTGGATCGCCTGTCCGAGGCCGGGGTGAGCCATCGGTATTTCTTCACAATGTCCCCTTCCTGGCGATGTGGGGTGTGAAGTACATCGGTTCGAGCGGATGGTTGGCGGAGTTTCTGGAACGTGCCGCGGCCGGAACGCTGCCGGCGGTCTCGTTTGTCGAACCCGATCTATACGGTATTGGATGACGGGACCGGCAATGACGATCATCCGCACGCGGACATCCGCAACGGCGATGCCTTTCTGGCGGCGGTATTCCACGGTGTGGCGGGCGGCCCGGCCTGGGACAAGACCGGCCTCATCATCAGCTTCGATGAATGGGGAGGCTTTTTCGAGCACGTGGCACCCCCGCGCGTCACAGCGCCGAATCACGTCGATTCAGACGAGGTCACCGGACGAGTGCTGCTTGGCTTCCGGGTGCCAACGGTCGTGGTTTCTCCCTTTACACGCAACGCGGCCGGAACGCCCGAGGTGAATCACACGGTCTTTGACCACACTTCGGTGTTGAAGCTGATCGAGTGGCGCTGGGGCGTGCCGCCCCTAACGGCCCGCGACGCCTCGCCGTTAATCGGCAACTTCGCAACGGCACTCAACTTCTCCGCGCGAATGCTTCGGTTCCGACAGTGCCGCTGCCGAGGCCAGTAATAGCCGCTCCCTGTTTTGAAAATATCGTGGGGCTGCTTACTCCTTCCAAACCCCCGGCAAGGCACATCGGCGCTCAAGAACCAAACCCCTGGCGGTCCTGTCAGCTTGGTCCGGAATGAACGAGTGGCGCAAGCAGTTGAAGTTCCCGGCGGTGCGCTGAAGGCCGCAACTTCACACCGGAGACCGAATCCGGATTACTTCTGCCCGAACATACCGATGTAAACACCCTTGGCGATGACTTTGCCGTTCATGGCGTCCAACAACTCGGCGCGTGAGGCGGTATCGGGCAGGCCCAGCTTGGCGTTCAAGGCATACAGCTCGAAGGTATAGTGGTGGTCGCCGTGTCCGGGAGGTGCACACGGCCCCATGTAGCCGGTGCTGCCGCCCAGGTTCTTGATCTGCTTGGCACCATCCGCCTGGTCCCCGTTCTTCACGCCTTCCGGCAGTCCTTTGGCATCGCCTGGAATGTCGAAGATGGCCCAGTGCAGCACGTCGTTCACGGCCGAGCCGCCAAGCACCGGATCGGGATCATGCATGATCAGAACATAGCTCTGCGTATTGGCGGGAGCTCCGGACCAAGTCATAGCGGGCGAAGGGCTCGCCTGGCTGGCCGCGCAGGTGTATCTATTCGGAATCCGGCCGCCGTCGGAAAAATCGGCGATCTGGATGTGAATCATCGGCGGGAGTTGAAAGCCCCCCTTCTTTCCACCCTTTTTTTCTTGGGCGCCGGCGATCACGGCGAACGTGAATAACAGCGCCGTGGTCACGAACAATCTTGAAACACGCATGGTTTCTCTCCTACGAGTGAAGTTCCGAAGTCACTTGCCAGAGTAGCGGATGCGGCAGAGAAGTTCAAGATTTGCCATCGAAGCCACCGAGGTGTGAAATGGCCGGCGCAGCCATACGCTAGCAGCAGGAGCCTTTTGGTTCATGCGTTCTAATTCGGACGTTCAGCATTCTACTGATTGCCGCAACCGTCGGGGCCGCCTTGCCTCCGTTTGTTCGCACCCCAGTCCGGGGCGAGAGCGAGATGCCAAATTCGAGTGAAGGCGGAGGCCTTTCGGAAGGATCTCTTGAAGATGTGAATGCCGGCGCTCACGAGCTTTCCCAGCGGGGAAAGGAAAACGCCGAGCAGTTTGTGCCGTGGCGCGGACAGTCCGCCCGATCGCAGCCTGAAGCACCGCCTTTCGCTGACGGACCGCGCGCGCACGCACTGGCAAAGCGTAGAGGGTACCTCTCATATATGATCGGTACGGACGGCGAAAGGCGCGACGCCCCACACGAGGCGTTCTCGATACGGCGCTCGATTTTTCGCTACACCAAGCCCGTCGACCATCATCTGGGCGGCCGGGATCGCAGCCAGGGGAATCACTCGGCGCTGGCCGGTATAGCCGGCATCCCTCCCCTGAGTCGGCCTGACGTGGACCGCTGCAAGACCTGCGTAAAGGATTTTGGCGCTCGGCGCATCTGCAGCAACGCGGCACCTGTTGGCGACAGTGTCAGCGAGGGTTCAGAACAGCGGCTTGATCGGGCACACGCAGGCGAACTCCTTGTTGCCGATTCAAGATAGCGTATCGCGATGGGAATCTCTGTTTTTTAAGCGCCCACCGTCATTCTTCGTCAGCAGGACCGGCTGCGCCGGCCAAATCCTGTTGGGTGATCTTATCGGTGTTGAAGCGGGCGGCGCGGTCGCGCATCGTCTGGAGCACCTTATCCGCGCCCGGCAACTCGCCCTTGATCCACCGCAAGGGGTTGATGCGGGCCACGACGAAGGCCCGCAGGTAGGGGCTTTTTAGACCGCGCTCCTTAAGCCGGGCGACCGCCTGAGCCACCCTTTCATCGAGTTCCAACACCAGGCCGGCCCGCTGCTGGTGCGACTTGACAGCCGCGCGTAGAGGCTCTTCCGAAAAGGTCTCCAGCCGGCGCAGCACGGGATGGTAAGCACCCCCGCCGAAGCCGCGCTTCTCTTCGTAGGCCATGCCTAGCGTCACCAGCGAAGCTTCTTCTAGATAGAACTCGAAATTCGACTCGGGCTGGGAAGCATCCTCCTCTAGGAGGCCTTTATAAATCCGGATGACCTCGAGCGAGCGTTCTTTCAGGTTGTGGGCCTTCTCGGTGTTGAGCGCCAGAATCTGACGCGCGATCTCACGGTCGGGAATGACCAGCGCGGTAATCGACCGTGCGCCGAGGCGGCGCATGGCCTCCAGGCGATGCAAGCCGTTGGGCGTCCAGAAACCGTTGTCCGGGGCCGGCACGGCAATGACGGGATCGAGGAAACGGCCGGTCTTATCGATGACGCCTGCAAGGCGTTTGTGGTGCGCCTCCGACAAATCGCGCTGATAGGGGGTGGGCTGGACGCGCTCGATGGGGAGGATCGCGAAAAGGAGCGGATGGCCGCCCAGCGGGTCGCGAAACCCGCTAAGAGCAAGGCCGCCTTCCTTTTCCACGCGTGTGACCACCGGAGCCAGGTCGGCCGAGGTTTCGAGGCGGCAGTCGTTCGGCTCGAGGCCCGTGGTCTTGGGTGATCGTTTGCGAGGCACCCTCCGCTTGCCGGATTTCGTCTTCGGGGCTGTCGTTTTCGGCATTTTGTTCCTCTTGTACTGTGGCATAAGACTCGGCCCGGCACCACGCGACGCGCGGTTTCGGCCCGAACGCCAAGGCCCTTCACGCTCGCGCAAGATCGGAGCCTACGCCACCGCTATCCCTTGATTACGCCCATCGGCCGCAAGCGCGCGACCTTGCGGGCAAGGCCCGCCGAATGGACCACTTCGATGACTTCATCGACGTCTTTATAGGCGTCGGGCAGCTCTTCCAGGATGCCGTCCCGCGTTTCGCTCCGGACCAGAATGCCCGCGTCTTCGAGCTTGCGTGTTTCCTCCCGCGCATCGCGCCCGCGTTTGGCGGCCGTGCGCGACATCAGCCGCCCGGCGCCGTGACAAACGCTGCCGAACGTCTCGTGCATAGCGCCGGGAGCGCCGGCCAACACCCAGGAGGCCGTGCCCATGCTGCCGGGAATGAACACCGGCTGGCCGACCGCACGATAGCAAGCCGGTATTTCGCGATGTCCTTCGGAAAACCCGCGCGTCGCCCCCTTGCGATGCACCAACACGTCACGAGACCGGCCTTCGACCTCGTAACGCTCCTGCTTGGCGATGTTGTGACAGACATCGTAAATCAGATCCAGGTGAACGCGCTCGCCGAAGATGCGCTGAAATGCACCGCGCAGAAAGTGCAGGATCGCTTGGCGGTTGGCCCACGCAAAATTGGCGGCCGCCCGCATGGCGGCAAGGTAATTACGCCCTTCCTCGGAATGTATCGGGCCGCACGCCAGTTGACGGTCCGGCAGGCTGATACCGTAGCGCGCCAAGTTCTTGTTCATCAGAGCAACGTAGTCGGTGCAGACCTGGTGGCCCAGGCCGCGCGAGCCGGAGTGAATCAACACAACCACCTGTCCTTCGCGAAGTCCGAAAGCCTGGGCCGCCTCCCCATGATGGATCTGCTCGACGTACTGTACTTCGAGGAAATGATTGCCGCTGCCCAGAGTGCCGAGTTGCGGCAGGCCGCGGTCGCGGGCGCGCTCGGAAACCGCGGCGGGATCCGCGCCATCCAGGGCCCCGCCCGCTTCTGCAAACTCGGAGTCGCGCGCCTCACCGTAACCGTTCTCCACCATCCAGCGGGCGCCCCGAACCAAGATCTGGTTCAGTTGCTTTTGATTGATCTTGACCCTGCCCGTGGTGCCGGCACCACAAGGAACGTCGCGGAAGACCTGGTTGATCAACTCGCGCAAGCGCGTGCGGACTTCGGCTTCATCGAGCGTGGTGCGGACCAGGCGAACGCCGCAGTTGATATCGAAGCCTACGCCTCCGGGAGAAACCACGCCTTGTTCCAGATCCATCGCCGCCACACCGCCAATGGGAAAGCCATAGCCTTGGTGAATGTCGGGCATCGCCAGGCTCGGCCCGACGATGCCCGGCAAGGTGGCGACGTTGATGGCCTGTTCGAGCGAGAGGTCTGTGCGGATGTGGTTCATCAGTTCCGCACTGGCGTAGACGATGACGTCGGTGCGCATGGCGCGGCCACTGTCGCGCGCGATGCGGTAGCGATACGCGTCGATCGGTTCGACCTGGATTGCTTGGGCCATTTCAAACGTCCAGATAAACTTCCGCCATCCAACGCGCGCCGGCCTGGACCACTTTGAGCTGGTGCCAGGTGACGGCCTTCACAATCAGTTTCGCGCGGTGCCGGCTGGGATTACGAGGCTCTCCCAAGCCCACCGCGGTGAGCCGTTCGGGTCCAACCTCGGTGACACGAAACGCACGAAAAGCGATGCGCTTGCCATCAAACCAATAGAGGACCTCGCTCAGCCAAGCGACCAGCAACGACTCGGTATCCGCGGCCGCTGCCTCCAAGGGGTATTCGCTACGAAATTCCACGTCGTCGACTTCGCTCGCGATCGAAACTAGAGCCAGCGCTGCATTTTCGAACAGCCGGGCCTGCGTTTCGCCGAACACGCGAAAGCCGATGTCGGCGGGATGCTCCAGAATCTCGAAGGCCGGATCGCTCAC
>JAGWQP010000543.1 GCA_028876805.1 Acidobacteriota bacterium
CGGAAGTCTTCGCTTCTGGCAGCGGCGGCAGTCGCTGCTGCCTGGAGTGCCTCGGCGCAGGGAATAGACTACGCCAAGATCCAAATCCTGACCGAAAAAATCGCCCCGAACCTCTACATTCTGTCCGGTTCGGCTGGAGCCGATCCGGCCCATGAGGATGCGGCTGGCGGCAGGATCGGTGTGCTCGCCGGGCCGGATGGCATCTTCATGGTCGATGCCCAGTACGCGCAAATCACGGACAAGGTGGTGGCGGCGATCCGGCAAATCAGCTCCGAGCCGATTCGTTTTCTCGTCAATACGCACGTGCACGGCGATCACACGGCCGGAAATGCGAACTTTGTCAAGATGGGCGCACTGCTGTTTGCACGGGAAGAACTACGCGAGGAACTGTCGCGCCCACCCGCGCCCGCGACCGCTGGCAACCCGGTTCCGCCGAGGGATCCGGCCCGGCTTCCTGTCGTGACGTACGGTATGGGCGATCCGGTGAAACTTCGGCTGAACGGCGAAGTGGTCGACCTGATTCCGGTTCGGGCGGCCCATACGGGCGGTGATACGATGATCCGGTTTGAGCACGCCGACGTGATCATGATCGGCGACTTCTATCGGAACTACGGGTATCCCTTCATCGACACTAACAACGGCGGCACGTTGCAGGGTGCTTTGGAAGCGCTCGACACCACCATGAAACTTGCCGGTCCAAACACGAAGCTTATACCAGGCCACGGCACCATCATCAACCGGGCTGACATCGTTCCCTACCGGGACATGATCCTGGCCGTGCGATCGAAGATCGAGCAGATGATCGGCCAGGGCCACAGCGAGCAAGAAGTCCTAGCCGCGAAAGTCACGGCTCCGTATGATGCGAAGGTTCCAGGAGGGCTGTCGCCTGCCGGCGCGGGGACCAGCGCCGACCGGTTCGTCAGGATGGTGTATTCGCAACTGAAGGGCGCCAGGTAAGCTGATCGCGAACTGGAGTGAGACCACTCGGACCGAGGTGATCCATTCCATGCCTGGAGGACTGCTTCCGGTGTTTGCTTTACGGCTCACTCGAGCGAAAAGGCGTTTACGCCCGAACTCACCACCACGACGTACTGCTTGCCGTTGCGCCCGAGGTAAGTCATCGGGTTGGTGTGACCCTCGGCGTCGAGCTTGGCTTCCCACAATGGCTTTCCCGTCCGCGAGTCGTACGCGCGGAAACGCCTGTCATTGGTTCCGGCGATAAACACCAGTCCGCCGCCGGTCGCGATCGGCCCGCCCTGCCCGAACGCCCCGGTGTGGTGAATGCCCTTGGCTTCGAGGTCGTCGCTGGTGCCGAGCGGAACCCGCCACACCAGATCCCCGGTCGCCGCGTTGACCGCCATCAGCTCGGCCCACGGCGGCTGCTGGCAGGGCAACTGCTTGGCTGGATCCCAGAAGCGGGCGTTGACCGAGCCGGCGCCCAGCGGGCTGAAGCGGCGATACGCCACCTGATCGCCTTCCTTGGACTTGTCGAGCCGGCCCATGCCGCCCACGTTCCGCGTGTTCACGAAGACATAGCCGAGCCTGGGATCCACCGAGACGCCGCCGTAGTTGGGCCCGCCCTGCTGGCCGGGAAACAGAATTCGGAATTCCTTGCTGCTGTAGGGCGTGTAAGGCCCCAGGTTGTGCATCCCGCCGATCTTCTCCACCAGGTCGCGGCAGAACTTTTCATGCTCCGGCTCCCCGGTGAAGATCTCTTCCGGCCCAACGCTCATGCGGGTGAGCGGCGGAGGCTTCACCGGAAACGGCTGCGTCGGCCAGGTCTGTTCGCCCTCAACATCGCTCTGCGGGACCGGGCGTTCTTCCACAGGGTAGACCGATTTTCCGGTTTCGCGATCGAGGAAGAACATCAGTCCGGGCTTCGAGACCGCCACGACCACCGGAATTGTCTTTCCGTCCCGCGATATCTCCATGAGGGTTGGAGCCGCTTCGGCGTCGTAGTCCCAGACGTCGTGATGGGTCAACTGAAAATGCCAGCGCACCTTTCCCGTCGCCGCGTCCAGGGCCACGATCGACGACGAATACAGGTTCTGGCCGTGCCGCGCGCCGCCGTAATATTGAGCCGCGGGCTGGCCGATCGGCAAAAACACCAGGCCGCGCTGCGCATCCACGGTCGCGGCGCCCCAATTCGAGGGAGACCCGGCAGTGGTCCAGTTGTCTTTGGGCCAGGTTTCGTAAGCCGCTTCGCCGGGATGCGGGATGGTGTGGAAGGTCCACGCGAGTTGGCCGGTGGCGAGTTGCCAAGCCCGCACGTCCATGGCCGGCCCATCGGGGTCATCTTCCTTCCCCTGCGCTCCGGTGATGAGCAGGCTGTGGAAAATTGCGGCCGGTGAGCTCATATGATACGGCGCCTCGGGAAATTTGTCGGCGACGCCGACGCGCAGATCCAAGATGCCTTCCTTGCCGAATCCCGGAACGAGCTTGCCGGTCTTGGCGTCAAGAGCGATCAGACGGCCGTTGCTGAGACCGGCATAGATCCGGGACGCCCGTTCCTTGTCGCCCTGCCAGTAGGTGACACCGCGGAGCGGGGCGGCCACGTTGTCGGGCAGTTCATATTTCCAGACTTCCTTTCCGGTCTCCGGCTCGAGCGCGACAATCGTGTGATGAACGGTGGGGGTGAACAGCAGGCCGCCGGCCATGATCGGAACCGCTTCGGTGGATGTCAAGATCCGGTTGGCGGGGCTGAGATCGATGTTGGCCGAATTGATGCCATATTGCCAGGCCAGCTTGAGCTTCGCCACATTGCTGGTGTTGATCTCGGCGAGCCGCGAATAACGCTGGCCGCCGGCATCGCCCCCATACGCCGGCCAGTCAGCTTGCCCGTGCGCTCCAATCGCGAGACTGCCCGTCAAAACAGCCATGTTCAGGATCTTCATTGAGCCCTCCGTTCAACGGGTGGTGAACCTCGTTCGAAGGCAGTATACCTGAAACCCGCCAGACCCAAGTCGCGGCTCTCCGTAAACGAGCGAGCTCTCTAGGATCGTATGGTTCGGCGGGCAGTCGTTGGTCGGCCCTGTCCTCGCCGTCACCGAACCCGCCGCAACCGGGATGCCTGCGAAGTCGAGGGGTCGGAGTGATGGGCGTCGAGAAAAACGCTCTTCATGTCGCCAGATCGATTGTCCAGGCAAAATCGATGTCTAGAAAAGTTCCGGACTACACCCTCCCAGCTGCCTGTGATCCGAAATCTTTGCCGGCCGGGCGGACCTCCCTCAGCGGCTGGGCGCCGCCGCTGTTACCGCCGACGCCTGGCTCGCTCATTGGTACCCGTTCGACGTGGAGGTACCCAAACTCCAGACCAAGGGGGCCCCGCGCGTCCTCGGTCCGAGGGTGCTGGGCCGGATTGAGCCGGGGACAATGGTGGTCGCCTAACCTAGCCTAAAGCCTAAGCCTAGCGGCTGGCCGATTGCGGCGCGGGGGTCAAGCCCTGCGTCAGCTCGATATAGGTGCCCCAGGGGTCCATGATGTACGCGATGCGTAGCCTGGAGGCGTTCGCGCTGGTGCGTATCTCGGTTTCGATGGGAACTCCGGCGGCCTTAAGCTTATTGACGAACTCGTCAATGTTGTTCACTTCAAAGCCGATGTGATCGACCGACCGGCCCTTGGTGGGCGCCAGCGGCATCTCAGTCTTGTTGAAGGCAATCTCAGCGCCCGGCACGTTCGCCGTATCGAACGAGTTACGCTTTCCCGCCACCGCTCCAAAATTCTTGACGTACCAAGCCTGGGCGGCCGCGGAATCCGGCACGAAGAGGTGAATGTGGTGCATCGCAATCGGGGTCGAAATCGACGGGTCCTCAAGGATCTCGACTCGGATGTCGTCGGGAGCAGTCAGAAACGCCTGCTTTGGATTGGCCCCGTTCTCGATTTTGAGGCCCGCCGCCTTCCACTTCGCAATCGATTCGTCGAAATTCTTCACGTGGAACCCGAAATGGTTGACGCGGGAGCCGACCGTGCCGCCCGTCGAATCCTGCTTCCGAAGGACGATGTAGATTCCCGGGAACCGGACCATCACGAGTTTCTCGTTGTTGACCGGCGTGCCGCCGACTTCGGTCCAGAAGCGTTGATGCGCTTCGATATCGTGCACGTTGAGATGAATGTGGCCGATCGCATCACCGGTGCTATTGGGGGCGACGAGTTGTGCGGACAGAGGCGCTATAGCGACAACCGCGACAGCGAAGAGGGTTTTGGCAATCATGGGAGCCTACTATATCAGGCCCTACGGAAAAAACAAGCCGTCGGGTCGGCGCCGGAGCGGAGACCTCCGCTCCGGCCCGCCGGCCTCGGGTGACGAAGTATACCGGACTCGAAACTGTGGTCTAGCTGCCGGGGGTCATCAGGTGGGCGGTCGACGTGCCCGCATTCATGATCCACACGCCGCCCTGCTTGGGATTGTCGGGCAGGCCGAGTGACTGTGCGGTGGCGCCCGGCACGGCGATCGTGGTGTGCCTGCGGGCGTGCTCCGGGTCGGCGCCCATCAAGTGGATCCACACTGATCCGAACTCGGGCTTCACCCGGGTCCCATCCTTCTCGGCCGCATCCAAAGCCGCTTGAGTCTTCTCCTTGGTACCCAGCGCCTCGAACTTCAGGTTCTGAGCGACCCGGTCTAGGTTGGCAACGCTGGTGCACTCCACGGTAAATGGTTGGTGTGTAGGCATTCCTGACAAATCGTAGCAGACCAGCCGGTTGGTGCCCTTCTTCACCGTGTCGTAAGTAAAGTCGGACTTCCACTTGATGATCGTCGCCGCGTCCTTCATCTGCGGCGGGGCGGCGAGCAGAACTCTTTCCTCTGGCGTTTGCGCGAACGCGCCGGCCGAAACGGCCAGCGCACTGACGACAATCGTGACCACGCGTCTCATTTCGATGAACCTCCAGTTCCTCTGCCTGGAACTTCCTGGTCTCCCAAGCGCCAGCCGGAGAGTGCGTCGAAGATATCGACGCAAACCGCTAACCAGTAGTCCGGACGACGGGACCGGTGCCCCCTTCGTCCACGGCAAGATTACATACACTATATCGCAATCTCAAAACAGTGCAAGTTGCTCGGTTCCCGATGGGCCGTAGTTGAAACGAAGCACATTGGCCTCTTCGATGCGATCCCAATGCTCGCAGATCCAAGTCAGCTCGCGAGCGCACGTCTCTGGATCGATGACGGCATCGAGCAGCCCGTAGAGCAGCTCGTAGGCCTCGGCGTATCGCCCCGCGGCGATCAGTTCGCGGGCGTATGCGGGAGTCGCGGGCGTTTCCAAAGTCCTGACCGTCTCGCGCGTCACTGCCGTCGACGTTCGCCCCCCGGCGATCAGCTCCGCCACAATCTCCGGCGTGGGAGCATCCAGCACCACCAGGCACCGCCGCGGCGCCAGCAGGTCGCGGATGCGACGGCAGTTCTGGTTCACCGGACCATCGAGCCGGAGGCCCAGCTGCCGACCCAATTCGCCCGCGGCCTGCGCCACCGTGCGGCCCTGGCACGGCACCCACAGGACCAGCTCGAACTCCTGCTCGGCCTCGCTCGCGAACCGCCAGGTATCGGCGCCGCCGGCCTCGAGCAGGCCGGCGCGGTCGGACAGCGCCGAGTAAAGATGCTCGAGATCACTCGAGACCTCGCAGCCCGGCGATGCACCCGGGCCGTGTTCTCGCGACCAGCACCAACGTTTCACCAGGCGGCGGGCGGTGAGCCAGTTGGCGGTGGCGTCGACGAAATTGCCGCGACGGCGCAATAGTTGCGGAAAAAAACACTCCTCGAGCAACACCGGAATCACGTCAACGCCGCCGCGCTTGGCCTCATCGAAAAGCACCCGCTCCCACCGCTCCCGTACCCAGCGTGACGGCGAGGAGGCCCGAGTCAGAAGCAGCAACAGCACATCGGCGCAGAGTCCTTCTTCCGCCTTCGAGATCAGGTCTTGGTCTTCGCCGATCAGACCGTCGTCGGCATAGCAGGTCAAATCACAGCCGAACTCCAGGAATTCGGCCAACTCCCGGGCGAAAGCCCGGTCTTGCCGCGCATGCCCGATAAATGCCGTCGTCACGCGCCGAGTATAGCGTGAATTTTGCGCATGATATATTGGTCGGCGCGCAAGGAGGATACCATGCGTCTCGCGACCGCTGTTCTGATCGTTGTTTTATTGGGTGCCGCTCTCACCACAATCGCGCCTGCTGTTTCTGCTGCCGAGGCACAAGCGTCCAAAACACTGGATGTCTATGTCATCGACGTGGAGGGCGGCAACGCCACGTTGTTCGTTTCGCCTTCCGGCGAGTCCCTGCTCATCGATACCGGCAATGCGGGCGCGGCCGCTAGTCGCGATGCCGGCCGCATCATGGACGCCATCCACGCCGCCGGCCTCGAGCAGATCGATCATCTGATCATCACGCACTGGCATGGCGACCATTTCGGGGGATTGGCGGAACTGGCCTCTCAGGTGCCGATCCGCGAATTCATCGATCACGGCCCCAACGTGCAGCCGGGCGAACTCGCCGATTCGTTTCTCCAGAATACGTACCCCCAACTCTACGGCAAAGCCAAGCACACCATCGCCAAAGCGGGCGATCGGATTTCGTTGGCGGGTGTCGAGGTGCGCGTGGTGACTTCGGCGGGCAAAACGATTCAAACGCCGTTGCCCGGTGCCGGCAAGGCGAACCCCTATTGCGCTAGCTTCAAACCCGGCGAGAACAACGCCGAGGATCCGCAATCCGTGGGAGTCCACGTGACGTTTGGGAGATTTCGCACGATTCATTTGGGAGACCTGACCAAGAACAAGGAATTCGAACTCATGTGCCCCAATAACCGCATCGGCACCGTGGATGTCCTCCTGGGGTTGCATCACGGACAGGCCAGCTCGAATTCAGAGGTGCTCGTGCATGCTGTTCATCCCCGTGTGGCCATCATGAATGACGGCACGCGCAAGGGCGGCGAACCGGAAGTCATGAGGACGGTGCATTCCTCCCTCGGTCTTGAAGATCTCTGGCAGCTTCACTTTTCACTTCTCAGCGGACAGGAATACACCGTGCCAGGGATGTTCATCGCCAATACCGTCGACGCCCCCGCGCCCATGATGCCCGTCGCTCCGACTCCCGCTCCGCAACCAGGGCCGGGCGCGCCGCCGCCGCCCGCCCACAACGGCAAGGCGTACTGGATCAAACTGTCCGCTCGGCAGGACGGTACCTTCAGCGTCACCAACACGAGAAACGGCTTCAGCAAAACGTACTGGCCCAACCTGTCGACTTCCTGGCCGTGGAGATAGACCTTCGAGATCTTCCGAATTTTGCTGATCTGGTTCCATGGATTGGCATCGAGCACGACAAAATCGGCGCTCTTACCGGCGGCCACCGTCCCCAGCTGAATCGAGTTTCAAGACTTCAGCTTCCAGGCGCATCGATCCGACAATCACCTCCGATGGGATCATCCAGCCCGTTCGAGCGTGTCCACTTCCCAGATTCAATTAGATTGCGTGCCAACCGAGGACGCGCGAACGATCTCGGGCAGAATCGCTACCAAGGACAATCGCGCCAGGTCGCCGGAGTTTTTTGGAGGTTGCGGACCTAGAGATCCCAGGACACGCCTCGAGGAGGAACAGCGAGTTTTCAATCGGTCCCTTGCCATCGCCGGCGATCGGTCGCGCGCCTTGGAATAAAATAGCGGCGCCGGGGATTCGGCCCCTGCGGGGAATCGCGAACGAGCGCATGGACTGCCAAGCGGCAGCGCGATCCGGCTACGGGAGCACGGCCGTGATATTGCGCTTCGGCACCTCGCCCACCGGAATGCGAACGATTTCCTTCATCGCTTTAATGTCGACCACCGACACCGAGTTCGACGCGGCATTGGCTACGTACGCCCTGGTGCCGTCCGGCGTGAGCGTGACCCAATCTGGGGACTGCCCTACGTCGGCGCTGCCCAAAAGCTTCAGATCGGGAAGCGAATACGCATAAATCGCGCTGTTCAGCCGGCTGTTGACCACCAGCGTCTTTTGATCGGAGGTAACCGCCATGCCATGAGACTCGTTTCCGCCCACCAGAAAGGGTTGTTTTCCAGCCGCAAGATCGGGGAGCTTAACCCGATTGATTTCTTTGTGCGTCGCGAAATCGAGAACGGCAAATCCATTGAACCCGGAGAGCTGGACGAAGATCCATTTCGTCGATCCATCCGGATTGGCCGCGAACGCCATCGGACGGATTCCCTTATCCATGGTGAGTGACCATGCCGGCTCCTCGGTCTGAGCGTCGATAACCGTGACGGTCTTGCCTGGAATGGAGCCACTGACCACATACTTACCGTCGGGAGTGACATAGGTGTTGTGGACCGCTCCTTTGACGGCAATGCTCTTGACCTTCTCCTGCGAGACGGTGTCGATGACATCGACGGCGCCCGGTGCCACGGCGATCGAAACGTAGACTCGCTTCCCGTTCTTGCTGATGGAGATGTTGTTGGGGTGGCCGCTCAACGGAATTTTCTTGGTCACCTTCAACGTCTTCGCGTCTACCACGTCGAGCGTGCTTTCGCCCTCATCACTGACGTAATAGCGGCTCCCGTCGGGAGCAGCGGCCGCGCCATGGTTCACCTCAATGCCGTGGATCACTCCCACCACTTTGTTGGTGGCCGGATCAATGATGGAGACATCGTCGCCGGCGCTGTTGGTCTGGATGATCCGCACGGTACTTGCGGCAAGGGGCAGAGCGAGTAAAAGGCTCAGATAACCGAAAGGGAGACCGATCCGCTTGACAATCATGATTCTCGAGCGCTCCTGACGCTGGATCAAAGTCTAATCGGTACCGCGGCTCCCGTCAAGGCCCATCGCCTCGATCACGGCGCCCC
This sequence comes from Acidobacteriota bacterium, assembly GCA_028876805.1. GTDB lineage: Bacteria > Acidobacteriota > Terriglobia > Bryobacterales > Bryobacteraceae > PSRJ01. Next base: position 8,816 of record JAGWQP010000543.1, read on the forward strand.
ATGGCCTTGGCTACCGGCGTGCCGAGGAGATGACGGCTTGACTGAAGTCGGCCACGCGGCGCGCCGGGCCGGCGAGCTCCAAGATGTGCATCCCAGTGTTGGCGCGGTCGACGGCGTAGACATAGCCCCGGTCGTCCACTTCGACGTTGTTGGTCTGAATCGCGATCTTGCACTGCTGCTCGGCCCCCTGACCCACGCAGCGCTTGTCGGTTTTGTCGGTGACGGCCGGGATGTAGTATCCGATCTCTACGGGGCGAAACGGGTCACGAACATCGAGCGCCCGTACCCCGGCGTTGAAGTTCGCGATGAACAGGACCCGCTTATAGTAGATCGGCGTCATGTTCTCGTTTGAGGAATGCGCGCCGAAGCGCCCGCCGGCGCCACAGAAGTTGCCGCTGGCCTCCGGCACGGTCCACGTCGACACGCCGACCGGTTTGGTTTCGGTCGTGATGTCGAAGAAGCGGACCATCTGGCGGTACTCCCGGCACTCATTGGCAACCGTCTCACCGACCAACACCAAGAAATCCTTGACCTTGCCGTCACGTTGCTTGGCGAAGTCCGTCATTGGAACCTGGAGCAGCGGAAGGGCCGTGTGCGCACCGATGTCCACCGGCAGGTCGACCCGCGAGATCATCGGATAGCGCAGGTTTTCATCCGTCGGCTCCTTGGGCCCGTTCAGCAGTTTGTCGCGATCGACGATCTCGAGAATGCCGTCGCGTGAATTGTCGTATGGGAAGTAGACGCGGTTGCCTTTGGGCCCGGTTGAAATAGGGCCATGCAAGCCGCCGGGGGTCTGGCCGCGGGCCCCAGGCTGCTGGCCGGGCAGGCCGAAATTCCGGATAAACACCGGATGGGTCGGGTCGCTCAAATCATAGATCTGCGCCATCCGGTTGGTACGCCAGCCCGGCGCGCCGGAAACCAGATACGCGATACCGGTGTCGCACTCCCACCAGCTTTTGTGCGTGTCCCGGAGGCCGCTGACTATCACGTTCAGGCGCGTCGGTTTGGCCGGATCAGTGACATCCCACATTTCGTGCGCGGTATTGCCGTAGCTGCGCAGCAGGTAGAACCTGCTCTTGTCGGCGTGCGGCAGGTCGCTGCCGCTGCAGGCGCGCACCATCGAGGCGCCGCCCGCGTCGCCGCCGCCTTCGGCCGTCTTGCCCTCACCGGGAATGTGCGCGAGGTATTTGGGATGCTTGGGGTCGGTCACGTCGACCACCGACGTCCCGTTCGGCTCGTTCTGGCCGCTGAGCGGGTTCGGCTGCACGCCCCCGTGGTGGCCGATGAAGGCTATCCACCGTTCCCCTTGCCTTTGGATGACCGGCTGATACGCGCTGCGGGCCTGCAGGTCGTTATAGCCCACAAGCTCCATGTTGCTTTTGACAGCCCCGCGCTCCGCTGCCATGGCGAGTGTCAAAACTCCGCAAAGCACCGAGCCGAGTCTCGCGTAACGTTTCCAACCCATAACGCCCTCCTTGAAGGATTCCTGAAGGATACACCAAGCCGGAGACGGCGTGGCGCGCCCGCTCCGAGGCCCGGCGCCTCGTCAGCAACGCTCCAATACCATGGCGATGCCCTGGCCGACTCCGATGCACATGGTGCACAGCGCGTAGCGGCCGCACGTCTTCTCTAACTGGTACATCGCGGTCGCGACCAGCCGCCCGCCGCTCGCACCGAGCGGGTGCCCGATCGCGATCGCCCCACCGTTCGGGTTCACGTGTTCGGCGTCGTCCGGCAGGCCCAGATCGCGCGTTACCGCCAGAGCTTGCGACGCGAACGCCTCGTTCAACTCAATCGTGTCGATCGCTGCCAGGGCGAGGCCGGCTTTCGCCAGGACCTTGCGGGTCGCCGGCGCCGGAGCGAATCCCATGATGCGGGGCGCCACTCCGGCGACCGCTGTACTCACCACACGCGCGCGCGGTGTGAGGTTGTGCTTGCGGGCGGCCTCCTCGGACGCCAGCAGCAGCGCGCACGAGCCGTCGTTGACGCCCGAGGCGTTGCCCGCGGTGACGGTGCCGTTCGGCTTGACGATCGGCTGGAGCTTGTAGAGGGCCTCGAGAGTCGTGTCCGGGCGCGGATGCTCGTCGGTGTCGAACCGCTTTGGGTCGCCTTTCTTCTGGGGAATCGAAACCGGGATCAGCTCGCACTGGAAGAAGCCCGCCGCGTGCGCTTTGGCCCATCGTTGCTGCGTGCGCAGCGCGAAGGCATCCTGGTCCGCCCGCGATACACCGAAGTCTTCCGCCACATTTTCGGCGGTCTGGGGCATCGAGTCGGTTCCATAGCGGCTCTTCATCGCCGGATTGACGAAACGCCAGCCGATCGTGGTATCGAAGATCTCGGCCGCCCGGCTGAACGCGGTGTCGGCCTTGCCCATCACGAACGGCGCACGCGACATGCTCTCCACGCCACCGGCCAGAACCAGGTCGGCTTCGCCACACTTGATGGCGCGCGCCGCCACGCCCACCGCGTCCAGGCTCGATCCGCAAAGACGGTTGACGGTAGCCCCGGGAACCTCCTTCGGCAGCCCGGCCAGCAGCAACGCCATGCGCGCCACGTTCCGGTTGTCTTCCCCTGCCTGGTTGGCGCAGCCGAACACGACATCGTCCACGGCCTGCCAATCCACTCTCGGATTCCGCTCGATCAGGGCGCGGATGGGAATCGCGGCGAGGTCATCGGTGCGGAGGGGTGCGAGCGTTCCGCCGTAGCGGCCGAACGGAGTCCGCACCGCATCGCAAATGAAAGCCTCGTTCATAGAAGATCCGGATTTTTCATTTTACAGTAGTGTTTGATGCCTTCGACTCTGCTTCCCACGACGCTGGTCGGTTCCTACCCGCAGCCCGATTGGCTGATCGACCGCGCCCTGCTCGCCAAGCAAATGCCGCCGCGCGTGCGCGCTCAACAACTCTGGCGCGTGCCTTCCGAGTGGCTGGAACAGGCGCAGGACGACGCCACTTTGCTCGCCATCCGCGACCAGGAGCGGGCCGGCATCGACATCCTCACCGACGGCGAGATGCGCCGCGAGAGCTACTCCAACCGCTTCGCCACCGCGCTCGACGGCGTCGACCTCGACCATCCCGCCACCATCACCAGCCGCAGCGGTCATCCCATCTCGGTGCCGCGGGTGGTCGGCAAGATTCGCCGGAAGCACCCGGTGCAGGTGCGCGACCTCGAGTTCCTACGCGCCAACACCGACCGCTCGATCAAGATCACGGTTCCAGGCCCGTTCACCATGTCCCAGCAGGCCGAGAACGCGTACTACCCGGATGCCGCCGCGATGTCGCTCGACTATGCGGAGGCCGTCCGCGCCGAAATCCGTGATCTGTTCGCCGCCGGCGCCGACGTCGTGCAGATCGATGAACCATGGATGCAGGCGTTCCCGGAAAGGGCCCGCGAGTTCGGTTTGGCGGCTTTGAACCATGCTCTCGACGGCATCACCGGCACTACCGCCGTGCACATCTGCTTCGGCTACGGGGCGCTCGTGGCCGGCCGCCCGGCGGGATATTCGTTCCTCCCCGAGCTGGCTGGCTCTCCCGTCCTGCAGGTCTCGATTGAAACCGCGCAGTCGAACCTCGACTGTTCGGTTCTTCAGAAGCTGGCGGGCAAGACCATCATCCTCGGCGTCGTCGATCTGGGCAACCACCAGGTGGAAACGGCGGAGGCGGTGGCGGCGCGCATCCGCCGCGCCTTGCCATTCGTCGGCCCGGACCGGCTGGTAATCGCGCCCGATTGCGGCCTCAAGTATCTGCCGCGATCCGTAGCCTTCGCCAAGATGAAGGCTATGGTCGACGGCGCCCGCCTAGTGCGAGCTCAGGTGGCGTAGATTGTTGGGCGTCAGGCGACACGCGCCAGGCTCTTTTGCGCCAGCCGGCTCCACCGCGCGGTGATCCGCCGGCGATACCGCGGTGCCGTGCGGTCAGCTTCCACGGCCCGCTCATACACTTCACGCGCCTCCGACGCTCGGCCCACTCCTTCGAGCGCTTGCCCGTAATAGTAGAGGCCTTCGGGATCGTACGGCCGGCGCCCGACGTAGTCGGCCAGCATCTGGCGCGCATCCTCGTACTGCCGGACCGTGATGTACATAACCCCGAGCTCCCGCAGGATTTCGCTCTGGCTGTGGCGTTCGTCCTGGTCGAGCACGGTCTGAAAGTGCGCCAGCGCATCCGGAAGCCGGCCCTGCTGGCGCGCGATGCGGCCCAACTGAAAGTGGGCATCGGTTTCTTGCGGGTCAGCCAAGACGGCCGATTGAAAACGCTGGACGGCTTCGGTGTACTGGCGGCGTTGCAGGTAGATGAGCCCAAGCTGGTACTGTGCGTCGCCATCGTGCGGGTTCACCGCCGCCGCCTCGAGCATCCGGTGAAAGTTCTGGCGGCGGCGCAGGCCCGCGCCCAGATTTCCAATCTCTGCGCCCAGAAAATAGTAGGCATAAAAAAGGAAGAACGGAGAGGCGATCCAGCCGAACAGGTAGCGCAGCGGCCCCCACAGCAACCCCGCGGCCATCAGCGGGAGCCACGACAGGGCTACGACCGCAACCGCGATACGGTTCTCGGCGCCGAACACAGTGCGCACGGCAAAGAACATCAGGACGGCGAAGTACAGGTAAGCCACACCGACTACATAAACCACCACGAAGTCCGGCAGCAACCACCCCGCCGCCACCAGCGGCAGATTCGCGGCCGACCATCCCATTGCCGAACACGTCAGCAGAGGCGAATAATCGCGGCGGAAAACCGTCCCCAGCTCGCCACCGAGGCCTGCCAGCCAGTGGCTCAGCACCAACACGCCGGGAACGTAGACCACTGCCAGGGCCAGCAATGGCGTGTAGAAGCTGAATAGGGAGGCAGAACGCGCGAGCAGAAGGGAGACCGCAAGCGTAGCCAGAGTGGCGTAGAGCAGGCTGCCGCGGTCGAGAATCGCGCTCATCGCCGTGGCGGGCTGCCCGAACAGGCGCAGCAGCAGCTTCGTGTGATCCACCAATTCCGCAGCATACCAATGCGGAACAGGGGTTGCACGGCGGGCCTCGGGTATATACTGTTTCACGCCATGTCATGGAACCGTCTGTCGCGGGTGGTCTTGGAGTTCTTCGCGCTTTCGATCGGGGCCTGGGCGCAGGGCACACGGCCGGAGGCTGGGCCATTCGACGCCGCCCATATCGAGATCCAGCCGCCTCCCGCGCCAGGCGTTGCTGTGCGCGCCGGCCGGCTGTTTGACCCGAAGTCGGAGACGAATCTGGTGAACCAGGTCATTCTGATTCGGGGCGACCGGATCGCCGACACCGGGCCGGCAAGCCGCGTGTCGATTCCGCCAGGAGTGCGCGTCATCGATCTGAGCTAGGCCACCGTGCTTCCTGGACTGATCGACCGACACGTTCACGTGATCCAGGATCAGCAGGCGAACGACGGGCGCGCCGCACTCGCCGGACTGAATTACGCGCTCAAGGACTTACACGCCGGTTTCACCACTCTGCAGGACATGGGCTCGGGATTTAGCTACGCGACGGTGGAACTGCGCGACGCCATCAACAAAGGGCTGGGCCCGGGGCCTCGGCTGCAGGTGTCTGGGCCGCAGCTCAACCCGCGCGGCGCGACTTACTACGCGCTCCTTCGGTGGTGATCCCGTTCGGGCTGGGACCGGGAATCAACAATTTTCAGAACACGGGGAACATCAATTCACTGTGGCTGGCGCGGGCGGCCGTGCGTGAGCGCTCGCACTGCGGCGTCGATTGGATTAAAGTCTACGAGACCGAAGACTAC
>JAGWQP010000544.1 GCA_028876805.1 Acidobacteriota bacterium
AGACGCGACGCGAACGCAAGTGCGGCGGAGTCTTCGGACACGGGGACTTCGCGCATAGAAGGGGCAACGAACGGATCGCCGCCCTGTTTGCGGATCAGGGCCGCCATTTCCGGCGCGCGCCGGCTCTCGAGCGAGAGCACTTGCATTCCGGAAAAGGACATAGCTTGATTGTAATCGGGCGCCGCGCCGGCACCGGTCGCGCCTACCGCGAATCCGGGTCTATTTCCCGCGGATCCAGTCAGCCATAGCTTTCCAGTCGGGATCGTCCTCGGAGGTAAATTGGCGCCCTCCGCTATGGAATATGTCGCCGCCGGCCTCGTGCGCCAGCGGATGCTTCAGAAGAGGACTCGCAGCTGGATCACCCTGCTTCACCAGGCGCGACACGCTCTCAAAGTTGCGCCGCGATTGCTCTTCGGTCCAGCCGGTCGCGCCTCGTTCGAGGGGCTGAAGACGAAAGCCGTTGTTGCTGGCCGAGTGACAGGCCACGCAGCGGGCGTGGCCGGGACGCTTCTTCAAAAAGATCGGCTCCACCCGCGTCCGGTACGCTTCAAAGTCGAGCGACTGCGCCCACGCCAATGGAACCGCGGCGGCCAGGATCGAAACCCCCGTCAAGATCACCCTTTGTGCCAGCATCATGATCGCACCTCCGATTTTCCGGCGCCCATCATAACAGATCCCGGCCGGGCCGCGCGATGCTCAATTGCCGATACCGAGCAGCTCCACTTCAAAGACCAGGGTGGCACCACCCGGAATCAAGGGCGGCCGGCCCTGGTCACCATATGCCAGATCCGACGGACAGGCGAGTTTGGACTTTCCACCCACCTTCATCTTTTGCACACCCTCGGTCCAGCACTTGATGACGCCGTTGAGTTGGAATTGAGCCGGCTGGTTTCGCTTATAAGAGCTGTCAAACTCCGTGCCGTTGATCAACGTGCCGCGGTAGTGGACTTTCACCGTATCGGTGGCTTTGGGAGAATCGCCGGTGCCTGGCGTCAGTTCGCGATAGATCAGACCCGATGGCATCTTGACGGCGCCTGGTTCGGCCGCGGCCTTGGCGAGGTATTCCCCCGCAAGAGCCTTCTCGCGCTGCGCCACCCGGCCGGAGCGGGACTGCTGGAGCTGCGCGATCTTAGGTCCCCACTCGTTCAAGTCGACGGCCGGCTTGCCGGCGGCCGCATCGGCGATAGCTTGTCTGACAATTTCGAGTTCGGCTGGCGACAAATCGAATTGAAGCAGCGACCGCTGGACCGAAAGTCCCAGCGCATAGACGGTTTTCTGCTCATCAGTGGCAAGAGCAGGACCGGCAGCGGCCGAAGACGCCCGAGGCGCGACTTTGGGCGCGGCCGGGAAGTTGGGCGGCGGCGCCTGAGCCACGAGAACCGCCGGCATGAATAGGAGGATGGACAGAACGATAGCACGCATCTATATTAGGCTAGCATCTTTCGCACCTATACCCACCTAACCAGGCGGAATCAGCAACGCGCCTTGAGAACGCGCAAAGCCAGTTTCGCCAGCAACCGGCTCGCGGGGCCGTCGAGAAACATCCACGTCAACACATGGAGCACGGCCGGCGGGCGGTAATCCGGGCTGCGCTCGCGGCGCGCCGCAATCATATCGGCCAACACCTGGCGCGGACTCTCGCGGAAGCTATCGAGCATGGCCGTCTGGTGCACGCACGAAACTGTGCAATAGGGCGCGCAGGGTTTCGTGCGGGCGGCTTCGCGTTCGAGATCTTCGATTCCGTAGCTCTCGAGCGGGATAGCGGGCTGGCCGCGTTGCTGCGAGCAGTAGTGGACCAGGCCGTCCTCGCAGATGTAGAGGAAACGTCCGCCGGCCCGGCAGTGCCAGCGGTTGGGCAGACCTCGCGCGATATTTTGCTGGAAACGGTCGTACTGCGCGAAGGAAAACATCTTTTGATCGGGTTCGAGGATCTCGTGGTAGATCGCTAGGTGGTCCGGGGCGAGCGGTCGGAGCTGGCCGTTGCTATCGTGCAGGATTCCGACGGTATTGGTGAGCTTGAGGGCACGCGCGCGTTGCGCGATGGCCAGTGCGTCCTTGGGATTGCGCACAGGGCTGCCCAGCACCGAGTTCACCGTGACCGCAAACTCGGCGTGTTCGGCCAGCCACTCCAGTTTGCGGTCCAGCACCTTCAGGCTTTTCTTGGAGGTCTCATCGGGAGTGACGTTGTCGATGCTGATTTGCAGGTAGTCGAGACCCGCCTTGTTCAGGCGGTGGATCCGGTCGGGGGTCAGCAGATAGCCGTTGGTAATGAGCGTGGCGATGGCGCCGCGCCGCCGGATGTGACGGATGATTTCATCCAGCTCGGGGTGGAGCATCGGCTCCCCGCCGCTGATCGTAATGATGGTAGTTCCGAGATTAGCGAGCAGGTCGACGCGCCGCAGCATCTCGGCGGCGGGGACGGGAGCCGACACCGCGTCGAACTCGTTGCAGTAGGTGCAGGCAAGATTGCAGCGCCGGATGGGTACGATGTGAGCGACGATCGGGTGATGAGGGGAGTGCATCGCGCGCGCGAACAGGCGCGATTCCCGCAGCCGACGGCTTATGGAACGCTGCCGGCGCCTGAGAGCACGCGCGAAGTTCCCCCCCTGCGGCATCCTTTCCCCAGTTTACGCCGAGAGTTGGTGGAAGACCCGAAAAACCCCGGGGCCTGAGCATCGGAACAAGTGTGCCGGTTTTCCATTGTAGGGCGCTCGCCTCTGCGGGCGTGGTTCGTCGAAGCCGCGGGAACCATTTTGGCGGCATGGTTGCCGCGGCGCAACCCACGCGAATTTGGCGCACACCTCGGGCGTAGTAGTCGATGCGCTGGGTGGTCACCCGTCCGATCGTACACCGATCGGTTTTGGAGGCTAAAAGCAGAGGCGCCTAGAGCCGCCGAAACCGACGCGCAGGGCCGGTTTCTGCGAGAACCTGCCCGGGGCCACGTTGAGCGGAGCGGACCAGACCCGGCCGGCGACTGCGACCGCACTCGCGTTGTTGAGGGAGGGTTCCTACAGTAGCGGGAATCCGGGGGCAACCCGACCACTCCAGTTCCTGTTGAGTCCGGTTTCGCAGCCCCGGTCCATTCATCATGCCAAGGCCCGCCCGGTGCGAGTGAAGCGCCGCGCCGGGTAGGCCTCCGATCGAGCGAATCCAGAATCGTTCGAAGTGAAACTGCACCGGGAATACTCGTCCACAACTGGTTCGATCAAGCGCGGATGACGGTCATTTTCTAGTTGCGGTGTCACTCCCAGAAACTCGAAAGACGTTGTTGGGCGCTGGGCGGGCCGCATCATCAGCGACGCAAAAATCGACCTCCGAGTTCGAGATCGAGGGCCTGGGCTGACGCGGAACTCTCGGCTCTGATTGAGGGTCGGGTTAAGGTGGAACGAGGCCCTCATCCCGATCTATCAGGAGTGTAGGCCGATCGTAGTTCGGCTCAAGCACGAGACGCGAATACCGTTGTTTCCTGAACGATGTTGTCCGATCACACCCCCCGAGCCGTGAGATCT
>JAGWQP010000545.1 GCA_028876805.1 Acidobacteriota bacterium
CAGCGACTGTTGGATCAAGTCGCCAGCCGTCCGGCCCAGTTGAGGAATCAACCAGTCGCAGGGTGTGGCATAGGTAAAATGGCGCCGGAGCCAACCGCATCCGAAAGCTCTCGGCCCTATCTCGGGAAGGCCAGCTTGGTCCGGCGGTCCGAACGCTCGAGAGCGAGCCGCGCCTATCAGGGGCAGTCGCGAGCGCCTCGCCGGTAGAAGCGCGGCCTCTGTCGCTAGGGCGTGATATGCTCGGAACACCGTGAAGATTCTCGTGGGCTTGGCGGGAGCGTTTCTGTCGTTGGCGGCAATCACCGAGGTTCATCTGCCGTTTCGGGAATATCCCGGCGTCGAATACAACGACTTCCCGCTGCCGCCAGACTACCGGGTAAAGACCGAATTTGCCTTTGCGCGCCTGATGTACCCACCCGCAGCGACGGCACGTTTTGATCGCAGCGGCAGCCGACACGGCGGAAGCGGATGGAGGCAGGGATACTCGAGCTGGACACAGGATTATCCGCGCGCCGACCGCCATTTTGCCCTCGCCGTGCGACGCCTCACCCGCCTCGATATCCGTTCGGTGGAGCAGCCGGTCGACCTGGACGACGGCGACGCGTACGACTGGCCGTGGTTGTACGCGGTCCGGCCGGGCGAATGGAAATTGAGCGACTCCGAGGCCGAGGCGCTGCGCGAATATCTGCTGCGCGGCGGCTTTTTCATGGCGGACGACTTTTGGGGCACTAGCGAATGGGCTGTCTTCATGGAAAGCCTGCGCAGGGTCTTTCCCGACCGCCAGCCGGTCGATCTTCCCAACAGCGACGCCATCTTCCATGTGGTTTACGATCTGGATGACCGCTATCAAGTGCCGGGAGCGTGGGGTCTCTACTCGTCCCGGCCTTACCAGAATGACGGCAGCGTTCCCTACTGGCGGGGCATCTACGATGACAAAGGCCGCCTGATGGTGGCGATCGTCGTCAATTCCGATCTCGGCGATTCCTGGGAGTTCGCCGACGATCCCCAATATCCGGAAAAATACTCGGCACTCGGAATCCGGATCGGCGTAAACTATATTGTTTACGGCATGACTCATTAAAGCCTCATACGCCTGCCACGAGCGACGACCCATGAAATTCGGCGGATTTTACGAGCATCAACTTCCGCGTCCCTGGGCGGAGGAGTCGGAATACCAGCTTTTGAAAAATGCCCTGGAACAGGTCGAACTTTCCGACCGCGGCGGCTACGACTATATCTGGGCGACCGAGCATCACTTTCTCGAAGAATACGCGCACTCCTCTGCACCGGAGGTCTTTCTTGCGGCATGCACGCAGCGGACCCAGAGCGTGAGGATCGGGCACGGCATCGTTCAGATGCCTCCGTACATCAACCATCCGGCGCGGGTCGCCGAACGGGTCGCGACGCTCGACCTGATCAGCGACGGACGAGTGGAGTACGGCGTCGGCGCGGGCGCCACCGAGACCGAGCTGGGGGGATTTTATGTGGCCCAGGAAACCAAGAAGGAGATGATGCTCGAAGGCCTGCGCGCGGTGGTGCGCATGCTCGTCGAAGATCCCTTCGGCGGTTTCGAGGGCAAGTACATTAAGATGCCGCCCCGCAACGTAGTGCCCAAGCCTCTGCAGAAACCTCATCCTCCGCTATGGCTGGCCTGTTCGAACCGCGCCTCGATTTTGCAGGCGGCGCGGCTGGGCCTCGGGGCGCTGACCTTCTCGTTCGTGAGCCCGGAGGAAGCCAACCACTGGGTGCAGGATTACTATCGAACGTTGGAGGACGAGTGCCAGCCGGCGGGCTACGCCGTCAATCCGAACTTCGCCATCACCTGCCCGTTCCTGTGCGATCGCGACGCCGGGCGCTTGGCACGCGTGGGCGCGGAGAGCTACGGCTTCTTCATCTACGGACTGGGGCACTACAGTTTCTTCGGAGAGCATGAGCCCGGCGCCACCGATATCTGGGACGAATTCAAGAACCGCCCCCACGAATTTCTGCCGCCGGAAGGTCGCATCCAGGACTGCGTGGGAACGCCGGAAATGATTCGCGCGCGATTGCGTGAGTTCGAGGCCGCGGGCATCGACCAGGTAGTGTGTCTCTCGCAGGCCGGCAAGATCCCGCATGAGCTGCTCTGCTCGTCGATCGAGTTATTCGCACAAGAAGTACTGCCCGAATTCAAGGAGCGCGACCAGCGTTCGACACCCCAGCGGGCCGAGCGCAACGCTCGGCTTTCCGAGAAAGCCATGGCACGCAAGCCCAAGGCGGAGGCCCCACCGGCCCGGACGGTGATCCGCGCCGCCGGTCATCACTAGATCCGGGACCTAAGGAGTACGAAGATGTTGGCCATCGACGAGAAAACCATAACCGATGCCGCCGTCGAGCAGATGTCGGCCACGCGCGACCCGCGCCTGAAAGAAGTGATGGCGTGCCTGGTCAAGCACCTGCACGCGTTTGCGCGGGAAATCGACCTCACCCCCGAAGAGTGGATTCAAGGGATCAAGTTTTTGACCGCCGTCGGCCAGACCTGCACCCCGTACCGCCAGGAGTTTATCCTGCTTTCCGACACGCTCGGGATGAGCAGCCTGATTAACTCGCTCCACGACCGGCGGGCCACGGAAAAGGGCACCAAGACGAGCCTGCTCGGTCCGTTTTACCGCCAGGATTCCCCGCCGCGGAAACTGGGCGAATCGATCCTGTCCAACCCCAGGGGGCCCCAGATCTGCATCTACGGGCGGGTAGTGGATTCAACCGGAAAAGGCATTCCCAACGCCTCGATAGAGATCTGGCAGACCGATGACGAAGGCGTCTACGATCTGCAGCGCAACGACCCTTCGGTGATGGACCTGCGCGGCTGGTATCATGCCGACGCGGAGGGAAAATATTATTTGCGCACGGTGCGCCCACTCGGATACTTGATTCCCATGGATGGTCCGGTCGGCGACATGATCCGCGCGCAAGGCCGCCACGGGTTTCGGCCCGCGCATATTCACTTCTTGATTGGCGCGCCCGGATACCGCGAACTGGTGACAGCGCTCTACCTGCGCTCGGACGATCATATCGATTCGGACACGGTCTTCGGCGTGACCGAGTCGCTAGTAACGGAGATCACGCCGCACGACCCGAAATCGCCCATTCCCGATCTCGCCTCAATCCAGTTCGATTTTCAACTGGCGTCCGCCCGCGCCGAGGATGCATCCGGAAGGGTGGGTGCGGATCCGTCCAAAATCGTCAAAAACGCCTAGCGCGAGCCGCTCCAGCCAGCCCAACTGTTCAAAATTGACCACTCAACGGACCCGGAACTCATTAAAATGGTCCGGAAGGCCATGGCCAAGGCAGAGGAGCTGCGTAGAAACGGGAAGGGTTCCGGATCCGGGGAAGCTAAGCCGCGAGAGGCCGCGGAGGAGCCGCGCCCCCCTAAAGTGGCGGCCTCGGACGGGTTGGCCTACCAGCCACGCCGGTCGGCCCATGAAATCAAACACCTGTTTACTTCCGCCGAAATGCCGATGGTGTTTTTGGGCACCGACGGCCGAATCCAGCGGTTCACTTCCGGGGCACAGAAGCTGTGGCACCTGATGGCAGGCGATGTCGGGCGCCCTTTTGCGGACTTGGCAATCCCTTTTGGGATCACGGATTGGGAGGAACTGGTAGCCGGCGCGATCGAAAGTCGCAAGACCATGGCGCGGGACGTACAGGATGACGCCGGCCGGTGGTATCACCTCCGCCTGCGGCCGGACCGCTCTGGGAATCAATTGCTCGGCATCCGCGTGCTTCTGCTCGATGTCGACACCCTCAAGCGTAACCTCGAAGAAGCTCACCAGGCCCGCGACTTTCTCGAAGCCATGGCGGAGACCTGCAGCAAGCCGCTGGTGATTCTCGATGACGATCTTACCGTGATTCGAGCGACGCGCAGTTACTACACCACGTTTCGGACGACGCGGCAAGAAACCGAAGGGCGCGGCTTTTTCGAGCTAGGCGGACGCCAGTGGAACGTGCCCCAGTTGCAGCACCTTCTGCAGGAGGTCTTGCCGCGCAACCAGCGGCTCAGCGATTTCGAGGTGGAAGCCGACTTCCCGATGCTCGGCATGCGGAAGATGATTCTCAGCGGGCAGATGATTCGGCCCGAATCCGGCGGGGCGCCGGTGATCTTCCTAGCCATCGAAGACGCCACCGAACGCCTCCAGCTGGAAGAGTTGGCGCGCGAAAAACGTGCGATTCTCGAGGCCTCGATACAGGCCATCGTTTCCACGAGGCCAGACGGCAAAATCGCGATGGCAAATAATCGGGCCACCCAGATGTTCGGCTACAGCCGGAACGGGCTGTTGGGCCTGCCGGTGGAGAGGCTGTTCTCACGCCGTCACCGGGAAGCCTATTTCGCGGGGCGCAAAGCCTATTTCGAAAACCTTTCCAACCGAAGTGCGGGCGTGCGGCTCGATTTGAGGGGCGTGCGCAAGGATGGGACGGAGTTCCCGATGGCTCTCTACTTAAGTCATGTGGAAAGCGTGGTCGGCACCCTCACCCTCTCTCTGATCACCGATCTGACCCAAGGCCGACCAGCCGAAGAGGCGTTGCAGCTCAGCCAGGAGCACCTGACGATGGTCCAGCAAACCACCGGATTCGGCTTTTGGGAGTGGGATGCCGGGTCGGAGCGGGCGCGCTGCTCCCCGGAATGGGGCCCGTTGCATGGTCTTCCCCCCAGCGATCACACTCCCACCCAGAGCGAATGGCTGGCCCTGGTTTATCCCGACGACCGCGACCAGGTCACGCGCGCGCTGAACGAGGCTCTGGAGGGCGCGAAGCCCTACCAAGCCGAGTTCCGCCTGATGTGGCCCGATGGCAGCGTGCATTGGATCCTGTCGCGAGGCAATGTGATTCGCGACGGCGACGGCAAGCCGCAGCGGATAACCGGCGTGAGCGTGGACATCACCGCCCGCAAGCGGGTGGAGGAGGAATGGCAGGCGCTTTCGGCGAAACTGGCGGCCGCCCAGGAAGAGGAGCGAAGGCGGATCTCGCGGGAACTGCACGATGACTTGGTTCAACAGCTAGCCGGCCTGTCCATCGAAATGGGTACCCTCACCAACGATCCGCGGACCGACCCCAAACGACTGAAAAAACATCTGCGATCGCTCCGGGATCGGCTGATCCAGGCGGCCGAAACGGCGCGCCATGCCGCCCACGACTTGCACCCGTCCGAGTTGGATGACCTGGGACTCGCCGCCACCCTGCGCGCCTATTGCGAGGATTTTGGCCAGCGCGAGAAGATCGCGGTTGAGTTCGCCAGCCGGAATCTGCCGGAAGCCCTCAGCCGGGAGGCGGCATCCTGCCTGTTCAAGGTGATGCAAGAGAGCCTGCGCAATGCGGCCAAACACGCTAATGCCGGACGGGTTTCGGTCGTTCTGGAGGGTACCGCGGGCGGGATTCGACTCCACGTCGAGGACACCGGTATTGGTTTTGCGGTTCCATCGCTCGTCGCTGCCGCCGGGCTCGGTATTTCCGGCATGAAAGAACGAATCCACCTCATGAAGGGGCGCTTCACGGTGCACTCGGAGGCGGACCGAGGTACCCGGATCACGGCCGAGCTTCCGCTTTCCCGGAGTCGTTGACTCCCCCCAGATCCTCGCAAGCGCAATAAGTGCAGTAGGATAGCTCACTCTACTAGGTAACGGCCTAGTAGAAGCCTCCTTCTCCCGCAGATAGAGTTAAATTAGGCAGCTAAGAGGCAGTAATTTAATTGTAATGAATCGTGCAGTGATTGAAGTGAGTCTTAAATGGGTATTTCAATGACTGCCCGTAACAAAAGGACGTCGTGTACGATCCTGGTTGCGGAGGATCACGTAGGCGTCCGGGCGCTAGCGGGAAGGGTTCTCCGAAGTCGCGGTTATGAAGTTCTGGAGGCGGCCGACGGCGCCGAGGCGCTCGACCTGCTGCGCCGGTATCCGAGGCCGATCCACTTGCTTTTGACGGACTGGTGCATGCCGCGCATGAGCGGCAGCGAACTCTGCCGGCAGTTGCGAGACCGGCGCCCGGAGACCCGGATCCTGGTGATGTCCGGGTATCTCGGTGACCAGCCGCAGCCGGCCGCTGCATTCCTGCAGAAGCCGTTTTCCGCACCCGATCTGGTACGGATGGTCGAACAAGTTCTGGCGTCCGCACTGGAGCCCGGTATCCCGGCCGCTTCGCGCAATTCTTAGGGTGATGTCCAAGTTTAGGTTGGTGACGACGGCCTCGCGAGCGAGTCTAATTCAAGCGGTTCGGCTGGTAACTATCACAGGTTCTGGGTCACCCTCAAACTCAGTTTTCAACTAAACCGAGACATCGTCATTCTTAGCAGTCGCTAACAGTGGTATCTTCTAAGCCAAGGGCCCCGCCGCACTGGTTAGCGACGAGTCCTTCGGAAGCAGGATTATGGCCGAAAACTCCGACTTTGAGGAGACCGGGAAGACTTCGGGCGGTCGCACTCGAAAGGCCGGCGCTCCATCGGCCAAGACCGATGGTCGTCGCGGCGGCTCGCAGCCCCGCACAACAAACGGAAAATCTCCAGCCGTCAAGGGCACGGCCGGCGGAGGTCGTCCGCAAAAAACCGGCGCGGAGTTTTTCCCAATAGTGGGAATTGGAGCTTCCGCGGGCGGCCTGGAGGCGCTGACCGAACTTCTCAAGGCCATGCCGGACGACCCGGGTATCGCCGTGGTCTACATTCAGCACATGGCCCCGACGCACGAAAGCATGCTGCCCCGGCTGCTTGCCAAGTGCACCTCCATGCCGGTGCTGGAAGTCACCGACGGAATGAAAGTAGAGGCGAACCATCTTTACATCATTCCGCCC
>JAGWQP010000546.1 GCA_028876805.1 Acidobacteriota bacterium
ATATCCACAGGGATAGAACGGTACCAGGGTAACTCCCGCTCGGGTTAATGGTACCGGTCAATGGTAGAATTGAATTCTATGACGTCTTCATAAGTCCCCAACCACAACCACGGGACGAGCTTGCTCCCGTGCCGACCTAGAGACCTCACTTGGGTCTCGGTCAGCGGCGTCGGTCGCCGCCCAATATATTCGAAATACAGGAGGTTCATGGATGAGAAATTTGTTGATCAGTGGTTTGGCAGTTTTTGCGGGAATCGTGTCTTTGCCGGCCCGCGTGTCTCCTAATCAGACACAGAAAGCTCCGGCGTCGGCCGGCTATCAGCAAGACCCCAGATTGAAAAGGCTCGAGAAATTTTTTCAAAAGGCAGGTTGTCCCGCGCAAAAGTATTCCGACACTTTTTTGGAAGCAGCTGACGCTTACGATCTCGACTGGCGCTTGCTCCCCAGCATTTCCTTTATTGAATCTACCGGCGGGAAGGCCGCCAGGAATAACAATCTGTTCGGGTGGGATTCAGGGCGAGCGGAATTCGTGTCGCCCACGGCCGGAATCCAAAGCGTCGGCTACCGTCTATCCCACTCCCGTCTGTACCGGCACAAAGACCTGGATGGGATTTTGGCAACCTACAATCCCGACGCGGAGTATGCCGAGAAGGTCAAGGCGGTGATGCGCCGGATTTCGCCTTCCGAGTAAGCTAGGGAAAACGGTTTTCTCGCGGACGTTGCGCACCCGAAGTACCGTTGACAACCCCCAATCGATCGCGTATATTTGCTAACATACTGATCTCACAGTGGTTTGCCAGTGAGGGCGCAAGGTCGCGAAGATCTCGGTGCGCGCACGGAAGGCAGGCGCCCTGCCCGTTGCCGCAGTTCTCTCCGTCCTTGCAGCCGCTGGTGAATCGGTGATCGGCGGAGGCGTAACAGCCGTGGACCAAGACAAGGAGCCGGTGGACCAGCCATTTTCTGAGAGCTACGAACACCTGCTCGACGACTACAGCCATTTTGCCCCGCCGACCGCCGACGAAGTCCTACAAGGCACGGTCCTCAGCGTCACTGGCAAGGACGTGATCATAGATTTCGGATATAAGTCCGAAGGCATTGCGCCGATCGAGCAGTTTCAGACCTCATCGGGCGAAATTACCGTCAAACCGGGGGACATGGTCGATGTCATGATCGACCATGGTGGGGAGCAGCAGGAAGGCTACGTGCTGCTCTCGCATACACGGGCGGCGCGGCTGCGCGTGTGGGACAACCTCGACAAAGCGTACCAGGGGCAGCTGATTCTTTCCGGCCGGGTGCTCGGCCGCGTGAAGGGCGGTCTGGCGGTGGACGTCGGGATCGAGGCGTTTATGCCCGGCTCGCAGGCTGACCCGCGTCCGGTTCACAATCTGGACGGGCTCATCGGGCAGGATATCCCGGTCAAAATTATCAAGCTGAACCGCCGCCGCGGCAATGTTGTGGTTTCGCGTAAGCTGGCCGTAGAAGAAGAGGCCAACGCGCGCAAGAGTTCGACGCTGGAACACCTGTCCGAGGGTTCAGTGGTCACGGGCGCGGTTAAGAACCTGACCGACTATGGCGCTTTCATCGATCTGGGCGGAATCGACGGGCTTTTGCACGTGACCGACATGTCCTACGGCCGAATCGGGCACCCGTCCGAGTTGCTGCACGTGGGCCAGGAAGTCACCGTCAAGATCCTCAAGTTCGACCGCGGCAAGGAGCGCGTCTCGCTTGGTCTCAAACAGTTGGAGCCGGATCCCTGGGAGAGCGTGGCCGAGCGGTTTCCAGTCAACGCACGAGTGATCGGCCGCGTGGTGAATGTCACCGATTATGGCGCTTTCGTGGAACTCGAGCCGGGTGTGGAAGGGTTGATCCACATCAGCGAGATGACTTGGTCGCGTCGCATGAAGCATCCATCCAAGGTCGTCAAGCCTGGCGATCAGGTGGAGGCCGTCGTGCTCGAGGTGCACGCCAAGGAACGCCGTATATCGCTCGGCCTCAAGCAGCTTGAGCCCAACCCTTGGACCACCATCGACAGCCGCTATAGCGTGGGGTCGGTGGTCGAAGGGCGCGTGCGGAACATGACCGATTTCGGCGCCTTTATCGAAATTGAGGAAGGTATCGACGGACTGGTGCACGTATCGGATCTTTCTTGGACCAAGCGGGTCAAACACCCTTCGGAGATTCTCAAGAAGGGGCAGATCGTTCAGGCGGTCATTCTTAATATTGATTCCTCCTCGCACCGTCTTTCGCTGGGCATCAAACAGCTCCAGCCAGACGCCTGGGAGACCTATTTTCAAAATCATCAAGTGGGTGACACGGTGCATGGCCGCATCTGTCGCCTGGCCAGCTTCGGCGGCTTTGTGGAATTGGCAGAGGGAGTGGAAGGGTTGTGCCATTTCTCGGAGGTGCCGGGCTATTCGGGCCGGCGCGGCTCAGAAGGGCCGCCGTTGACAGTCGGACAGGAGTTTGATTTCAAGATCATTAAAATGAGTGAGGCCGAGAAAAAGATCGGGCTCAGCCTCCGCGCCGTGGCGGATGACGACGAGAAGACGCGGCTGGAGGATTATCAACGCCAGGCGGCCGCGGCCACCACCACCATCGAAGAGGTTATGAGCCTCAAGGACCGCAATCTCGAATAGCTTGCAAATTTCCTGTATTCACGCGATACTGCGGTTTCGTAACCGATTGAGACGACAAGGAGAACGAGATGACCAAGGCCGATCTGATTGAAGAGGTCTCCCGCGTTGTAGAGATGACCCGGAAGGAGTCCGAGGTCATCGTGGAGGCGATTTTCGACAGCATCGTCCGCTCTTTGCGTTCGGGTGACAAGATTGAGATCCGCGGATTCGGCAGCTTCCGCACGCGGCAACGGCAGCCTCGCATCGGCCGCAATCCCAAAACGGGCGCGCGGGTAGAAGTCCCCGCTAAGAAGATCCCCTATTTCAAACCCAGCAAAGAACTCAAGGACGTGGTGAACAACTCAGCTGCGTCGGTG
This sequence comes from Acidobacteriota bacterium, assembly GCA_028876805.1. Classification (GTDB taxonomy): domain Bacteria; phylum Acidobacteriota; class Terriglobia; order Bryobacterales; family Bryobacteraceae; genus PSRJ01. The sequence goes on from JAGWQP010000546.1 coordinate 2,993, forward strand.
CCGGCGCAGCCTGGTCCGCATGAGCAGGTTCCCAACGCCTAACAAGCACCGGTCTGCAATTCCATGGACTATCTCTGGACCCCCTGGCGGTATCAGTACGTTACCAACCTGGGGGGGCCGGTTGAGTGCATTTTCTGTGCGGTAGCGGTTGATTCATCCCAAGACCGCACGCACTTGGTGGTGAGCCGGGGAGCGCGGAACCTGATCATGCTCAATCGCTACCCATACACATCCGGCCATTTGCTAGTGGTTCCTTATGAGCATGTGGCGACATTGGAAGACTTGCCGGACGAGACTCTGGTGGAGCTGATCCGGCTCGCCCGCCTTGCAGAAAAGCACCTACGTGCCCTCTACCGTCCGGAAGGCTTGAATCTAGGATTCAATATCGGCCGCAGTGCTGGCGCCGGCGTCGCAGGCCATATTCATCTGCACGCCCTGCCGCGCTGGACCGGTGACACCAACTTCATGACCTCCCTCGGCGAAACGCGGGTGCTACCGGAAGCCCTCGAGACCACCTGGGAGAGGCTTCACGCAGCCTTTGGAGCGTGAGGGCCAATCACTACTTGCCGGCGCCTTTTGATTTCCGGTACGCGGCCCATCGTTTCTTTTGTGCGGCGGCGATTCGCCGGCGCGCGCCGGCCGAAAGCGTCCTCAGACGACCAGAGGCTGGCTGGCTCGCGCTGGCTGGCGCGAGGTGGAGCCTTTGGCGTAGGTCCGAGATCGCTTGGTCGATCTTCTGGAGCTGGTTTTCGTATCCGACCAAGGCGGCGCGAAGCAACGATGGATCAGAGTTCATGGGCATGAGTTTATCATAGAGGGCCTTTGACAAACGTGCCAGAAACCAAAGCGCACGGCCTTCGTTCCCATTCCTGACGCCGCTCGCCAATCTTTGCAGTGTTACCCGCGTTCCCCGTGGGTGATCTGTGGATTCGGTGCCGGGGCTCCAGTAATCCGGCTCCGCTTTTATCCCTCGCGGGGGTAGCATAAGTCTGGGACGAAGCAAAAAGGAGGCCTGCCACCGGATCCGCTACGTGCATCAGTGGCGCGCACCGCATCGCGTGTGAGCGGATCAGCTCCGCCGGCTCTGCCCGGACTGTCCAAACCGCCATTCGACACCAGGTGATCGAGCGGATGGGTCGCCGGCTGTCTGCTCTCTCCCACTCCAACCCCTCGCTCGTCCCCAGGCTTCGAGCCAGCGGAAACTCGTGTCTGACAATCGCTTCCGACCCGTTCGAGGCCTCGCATCCTTGGTTCCGCCGGCCCTCTATTGGCTCACACTCTTCAGGCTCCGGAACGATCCGAAAGGGCTGCCCGTAACAACACCTTTCTTGACATCAAAATCTTTTAAATGTAACCTGTTAACCGATCTTGTGGGTACCGTCTGGCACTTGTGAGGACCGGAGCGCCGGGTCCAGATGCTGTGCCATCCGGTTTGGAGGGTTCGAACCCGATGCGTAATCAGTTGAGAAATTTAATCGTCGCCGGGACGGCGCTGGTGCTGGCCGCCTTGCCGTCCCCTGCCCAATCACCAGCGTACCGGGCGCCGCGAGCCGCCGACGGCCACCCTAATTTGAACGGCATCTGGCAGGCCCTGAACACGGCGAACTGGGACCTCGCCGGCCATGCGGCAGGCATGGGGCGGGTGGTCGCTCTGGGAGCCGAAGATGCCATGCCTCCGGGGTTGGGAGTTGTGGAGGGCGATGAGATCCCATATCTTCCGGCGGCGGCCGCCCAAAAAAACCAAAACTTCGCCAACCGCTTAAAAGACGACCCTGAAGTTAAATGTTACCTGCCGGGTGTCCCGCGCGCCACTTATATGCCATTTCCTTTTCAAATCGTGCAATCCTCGAAGACCCTTCTGATCAGCTATGAATACGCCGGGGCGGTTCGAACCATTAATATGGACAAGCCGACCAAACCGCCTGTCGACAGCTGGATGGGATGGTCCAACGGCCACTGGGACGGGGATACGCTGGTGGTCGACGTGAATGGGCTCAATGACAGCACGTGGTTTGACCGCTCGGGCGATTTCCATAGCGACGCCCTGCACGTCGTCGAGCGCTACACGCCGCGCAGCGCCGACACCCTCAACTACGAAGCCACCATCGAGGACCCCAAGACCTTTTCCAGGCCTTGGAAAATCAGCATGCCGCTCTACCGCCACGTTGAGAAGAACGCGCAGCTTTTGGAATTCAAGTGCGTGGAGTTCGTAGAAGAACTGCTCTACGGGCCGTTGCGCAAGAACCCAAGGAAGAGCCCGTAATCAGGAGTTTTCCGATGCATCCTCGCTTTTCGGTCATCAGTGATTCGACCGCCGTCGCCACGCTCGCGTTGCTTTTGCCGCTATGCGGTTTCGCCCAGGCGCCTGAGTCGGTCGCCCAGACGACACCATCCGCCAAAGTAACGACCACGAAGACCTGGGCGTCGCGGCGCACGCCCGACGGCCAACCCGATCTCCAAGGCATCTGGTCGAACGCGAGCAATGTCCCGCTGCAGCGGCCGGTGGAGGGACAAAGCGGCCGGGGCGGACCGCGCGTGGCTCAGGCCGCAGGGCAACTGGAAGTTCACTATGATCTCGGCCAGTACGGGCTCGACCGGAGCCACGAGAAGGTCGCCGAGGACACACGCCTCTCGCTGGTCACGACTCCGGATGGCCGGATTCCACCGCTCGTTCCCGAAGCCCAGAAGCGCGCCGCCCTACGCGCTGCCTACAATCGCGAGCACCAATGGGACGGTCCCGAAAGCCGCCCGCTCGCAGAGCGCTGCATTCTTTGGCCGAACGAAGGACCGCCCATGCTGCCTCCGGGCTACAACCCCAACGTCGAGATCGTCGAGAGCCCCGGCTACGTCGCCATCGAACAGGAAATGATTCATGACGTTCGCCTCATTCCCACCGACGGCCGTCCCCATCTCCCCACACAGGTCCGCCAGTTGATGGGAGATTCGGTCGGCCACTGGGAGGGCAATACGCTGGTTGTGGATACCACCAACTTCACCGGCAGGACCGCCTTCCAGAATTCCAGCGAAAGCCTGCACGTTGTGGAGCGCTTCACGCGTACCGCGGAGGACGCGCTCCTGTACGAATTCACGGCCGACGACCCGCACACCTGGGCGACACCCTGGAGTGCGCAGGTCGTCTGGGCGAAAACCGCTGGTCCCCTCTACGAGTACGCCTGCCACGAAGCCAATTACGGCATGAAGAACAACCTGAGCGGAGCCCGCGCGGTGGAAAAAAAAGCCGTTGAGGAGGTCGCCAACAAGCCGGCGAACTAGGAGAAGTGGATGCGAACGAGGTGGGCGGTCCTGGTTGCTGGCGTGCTGGTCGCCGTGATCCCGCAGTGGGCGCAACCCGCCGCGAAAGCGAGAGCCGAATCGAGGACCTGGACTCCGCCGCGCACGGCCGACGGCGACCCGGATCTTGAAGGGGCTTGGACAAACAGCACTATTACGCCTTTGGAGCGGCCGGCGCCGTTGGCTGGGAAGCCATACTTAACCGATCAAGCAGCCGAGGCCTATCGAAAGCGATTTGTCACCGGACAGACCGAGGACCGGCGCGGCGGCGGCCCCGAGGCGGATGGCGCCTGTTCGTACAACGAGTTCTGGCGGGACCGCGGGACCAAAGTCATCGAGAGCCGACGCACCTCGCTCATCGTGGACCCGCCCGACGGGATGGTTCCCCGTCTAACGCCCGCGGCGGAAAAACGGATCGCCGACGCCCGCGAGCAAACCCGCTTGCACTCGACCGACGGACCGGAGTATCGCAGTTTGTGGGAGCCCTGCCTGACTCGCGGGCTTCCGCTAGTGCCCGGGCCGTATAATAATGATTTCCAGATTATGCAAACGCCCGGCTACGTAGTCATCCTTCGCGAAATGATCCATGACGCGAGCGTGATTCCGCTGGATGGGCGCCCACACGTTCCGCCCCGCATTCGTCAGTGGATGGGGGATGGGCGCAGCCATTGGGAAGGCGAATCGCTGGTGGTCGACACCACCAACTTTTCGGAGAAGGATAATTTCCGGAGGTCGGCGCAGAATCTGCATCTCACCGAATGGTTCACGCGAGTCGGTCCGGACGAGATCAGTTGCGGGTTTACCCTCGACGATCCGACTACTTGCACCAGGCCCTGGACGGCGCAGGTTCCCATGAGCCGGCCCCAAGGCGAGATCTTTGAGTACGCGTGTCAGGAAGGCAATTACGCTCTGGCGGATATTCTGCGCGGTGCCCGCGCCGGAGAGGCCGCGAAAAAGGAATTGAAATAAGGTAAGGAGAGAGTTCCATGCGAAAACGACTGATGATTGTGATGGCGGGCGCGAGTCTGCTTCTGGCCGCCGTGCCGGTGTGGGCACATCATGCCTTCGCCGCGGAATTCGACGCCAAGAAACCGGTCAAGCTGGAGGGCAAGGTCACCAAGATGGAGTGGATCAATCCTCATGCCTGGATCCATATCGATGTGAAGAACGCCGACGGCACGGTGACCAGCTGGATGATCGAAGGCGGCACCCCCAATACGTTGCTGCGCCGCGGCTTCACAAAAGACTCACTGGCCATTGGCACCGACGTTGTGGTCGATGGCTACCAGGCCAAAGACGGCTCTTTCCGGGCAAATGGGCGCGACATCACGTTCACCGATGGGCGGAAGCTGTTCCTTGGTTCGAACAACGCCAACGAAGGCGCTCCGTATCAAGAGCCCGAGAAAAAGTGAGTCCTGAGGCAGGCCTCCGGCCTGGCCGCCCGAGATTTTCTGATGGGCTCTCGAATCCTCGCGTCTCTGGTGGCTGCGACCCTCGCGGCCGCCCCTATATTTTGCCAGCCGACGCGTGCTCCCAAGGCACTGGCTGCTAAGGCCTGGACGTCGCCTCGTACAGCTGACGGTCATCCCGATCTTGAAGGCGTCTGGACCAATGCCACCATCACGCCCTTCGAGCGGCCCAGGGAATATTCGCAGCATCTGGTCCTGACCGACGCGGAAGTGAAGGCGGTGGAACAGGAAGCGGCGGAAAGCCGCGTGGATCGGCTGCCACCGCCTGGCGACCCTGGCGGCTACAACCAGTTCTGGTTTGACCGGGGCACGACAGTGGTGGCCACGCGGCGGAGTTCGCTGGTCATCGATCCCGCGGACGGGCGCGTTCCTCCTCTGACGCCCGAGGCGCAGAAACGGCAGGAGGCGGCCCGCACCTATGCGCGAATGCACCCCGCCGACGGCCCGGAAGACCGGTCGCTGGCTGAGCGCTGCCTCTTGTGGGGCACCGCCGGTCCGCCCATGATGCCGGGGCCGTACAACAACAACTACCAGATTGTGCAGGGGCCGGGGTACGTGGCGATCCTGGTCGAGATGATTCACGACGTCCGTCGCATCCCGACCGACGGCAGCCCGCATCTGGCAAAAAACATTCGCCAGTGGATGGGCGACCCGCGCGGTCACTGGGAGGGCGACACCCTGGTGGTCGACACTACGAATTTCACCGACAAGACGCACTATCGCGGCGCGGATGAGAACCTGCATCTGATAGAGCGCTTCCGGCGCGTGGATCCGGACACGCTCCTCTACGAATTCACGGTCGACGATCCCACCGCGTTCACACGGCCGTGGACCGCCGAGATCCCCATGACGCGGAGCACCGGCTCGGTATTCGAGTACGCCTGTCACGAGGGAAATTACGCCCTCGACGACATCCTCCGCGGCGCTCGCCGCGAGGAACGGCAGGGTTCCCGGTAAATATTAGCCCATTGCTAACCGCGTTGGGTTACAAGAGGATTGCCATCCGATCGAACCCTGGACGCCGATCAACCACCAATCGAGTCAAAAACCCTCGGACCTTGGCGGCGGACAGGAAAGCGAACCGATTCGAGTTTAGCCACAGAGTGGATCGAGCGGGGTGATCGAAGGCGGTAGTTACCCCCATGGGTGGGGCTGGAAATAACTTCGCTGCGGAAGGTCGTGCGCCACAATTTCCCGCCTTACAGAGAACCGGGTCTTGCAACCCAGGCTCTGCGCGACCTTCTCTCATGCTATCGATCGTCGTCACCGCGGAAGACTCTCGCCGTATCTGCTTGCTTTCTCGTGATGGACGAGGTGCCGGCTTGGGCCATCTCTTGCACCCGATAGGCCGGCCGCCGCGCCCGTGCGGCCTCGAAGCCGGGGTCATTCGAAGATTCCTCCGGTTGCTTGGAATTCGCGACCCAACTCTACAACTCGCCTGAGGAACCTCCCCCCGGGCCACAGGGCACGGATCGCGAGCTCCGATGGTGGTGAAGACTCCCTGAACAATCGGCTCGCAATCCTGCTGAAAGCGCCTCGTTTAACGCCGCGCCATGGCAGAATTGACGTCCAGGAACGTGGGGACCAATCACAGCCACCACAATCTGTCGGAGCCGCGCGCCAGGATTGTTGACGCTCTCCGGGCGCTGTTGACCCGCAGCCTATAATAGGGGAAATGCCGGGGAAACCCAAACTCTGGATATTTCTGGCTCTGCCGTTAGCCTACCTCCTCTATTTCTACCACTTGGACGGCACCGGCCTGTTGAGCGCGGACGAACCGCGTTATGCTTCCATCGGCCGCGAGATGGCCGACTCGGGCGACTGGCTCACCCCGCGCCTGTGGGGCCATCCGTGGTTCGAGAAACCGCCCTTGCTGTACTGGATGACGGCGACTGGGTTCCGGCTGAGGCTGGGTCCGGAGCTGGCACCGCGGTTGCCGGTCGCGGTCCTCGCCGTCCTATTCCTCGCATTCTTTGCGTGGGTGGTGGGACGCGAGTTCGGCCACGAGCCGGCCACGTTGGCAACCTTGATCCTGGGGACATGTTTGGGATGGGTCGGATTCAGTCAGATTGCCGTCACCGACCTCCCACTGACGGTTGCGTTCTCGTCCGCCATGCTGCTGGCGCTGCCCTGGGTCGCTAAGGGTGACACCCGGCGGCTCCCGGCGGTCGGCGCCTTGTTGGGTCTGGCGGTTTTGGCAAAAGGCCTGGTGCCGGTTGTGCTTGCGGTGCCCCTTCTGTTCCGTCGCCGGGCCCGAGACCTGCTTCGGGGGCGAGTCGTAGCCCCCTTTCTGGCTGTCTCCCTACCCTGGTATCTGCTGTGTTATCTGCGCAATGGAAACGAGTTCCTCCGCGTTTTCTTTTGGCAGCAACAGCTCAGTCGTCTCTTTTCGGGCGCTCTTCTGCATGTGCGGCCGCCATGGTTCTACATCCCGGTGATAGCGGGCGGACTGCTCCCGTGGCTTCCGCTAGTGGGCCTGTTCGCGCGCCCTGCATTCTGGCGCGATCCCCGGTGTGTCTTTCTCTTGTGGTGCGTCCTGTTCGGACTGGCCTTCTTTTCGATATCGACGAACAAACTACCGGGCTACGTTTTGCCTCTGGTGCCGGCCCTCGCGGCGGTCATGGGGCTAGAGTTGAGTGAAGTTGCCAACCCTCGTCCGTGGCTGGCCGCCTCGGCGTTGCTGCTGGTAGCTTTTCCGGTTGCCGCCCAAGTCTTGCCGGCCGGGGTGGGGTCCGGGCTTTCCCACGCCCTTTGGCCGCAATTTGAATGGGTTTGGCTTTTGCCCGTGCTGGTCGCGGCCGGAGTGTGCATACTCGGTACCCAACGTGTGGCGGCCACTCTGCTGGTGTCGATGTGCGCGACTGCGGGAATCGTCGCGATCAAGGCCGCAACCATGCCCGAACTGGATCGGTCTGCCTCGGCGCGCGGGTTGTGGCGCGCGATCGAGCTCCGGGCCGACTCGGTCTGCGTGGCCGGTATTCAGGCAAAATGGCGCTACGGCCTGAATTACTACTCGGTGACGCCGTTGCCGGACTGTCGAACGACGCCGAAACCGCTCGAAGTCCGCCAGACTCTAGGGCAGCCGCCCTACCTGGCGTCAGGCGGGAACGGGGACACCCAGCTTGGTGTGCCAGGGCGTCGCTGACCGGATGGTCTCGTTGACGGCGTTGATGTTGTTGACACCTTCTTTTTGCAGCCAATCTTCCAGCGCCTTTGCACCCTGCTTGGCATACACCGGGATGCCTTCCTTCCAAGTAGCGCGGCCGCAAAGCACGCCGGAGTAGTCGGTGCCGGACTCGGTAGCCATGCGCAGCGATTCGATGAACTGGCTATTGCTCACGCCCGCGCTCAGATAAATGAATGGCTTGGTCGCAATGGCAGCGGCCTCTTTGAAATGCCGCAGAGCCTCCGCGCGGCTGTAGGCCCTCTGCCCTTTGTAGACGCTCGATCCTTCCACGTACTCGGCATTGATCGGCACTTCAACCTTCAGCACATCCACTTTGTACTGCGGCTTGGAGAACTCCTGCATGCTGGCCTTGACTACAGCCGGCTTTGCCTTGGCGAAATCGAGGCCCTTTTCGTCGCCACCCTGGGCGTCGTAACCTACGAACTCCAGGAAGAAGGGGATCTGGTACACCTCGCACTCGGCGCCGATCCGCTCGATGAACGCATGCTTGATATCGTTGATCCCGGCTTGTTCGACAGGCGTGTAATAGATCAGGATCTTGACGGCGTCGGCGCCCCAGTCGACGATTCGCTTCACCGAGACATGCGGCAGCAAGTCCGGCAGACGGCCGGGCCGGGTGTTGTCGTAGCCGCTCAGCTCATAAGCGAGCAACAGCCCGGCGTTGCGAGAACGCGCCTTGGCAGCATCAAGGCCGAACTCCGGGTCCAGCAGGATGGCGCTGGCGTGTGGCGTCAGCACTCGGGTGACGATGCTCTTGAACTCAGCCATCATATCCGACGTGATGGCCTTCAAGTCGACACCGCGCGCACCGGCGAGCGACTTTTGCAGGCTGCCTCGCTGGTCCATCGCAGCAGCAGCGATAACCCCGCGCGCGTTGGAGAGTGCCTTCAGGTGACGCAGTTTGCCATCGGATATGGTCATGGCCACATTATAGTTGGCATTACAAACGGATGGGCTTATCGTAGCCGGTCATTTCCAAATAGCCCACTCCGGTTGCCGAGCCGCTGTACCGGACCGCACCCTCCCAGTAGGTCGGGCCAACCCCTTCGGATGGGAGTTCCTGGTTGGGTAGCGCGGCGGCGCAGTCCAAGGTGACTTTAAAAGAGGGAATGGAAATGCGCCAGCGAACCGGATAGCGCGCGTGGGTGAGGGGGCTGGTCCAGAACTCCAGCGGTTGAAGCTGGAAGTCGCCCTTCCTTAAATGAGTGGCTTTGCCGTTGCGGTCAATATAGGTCCCGGCCGAGTATGGGTCGGCGCTGCCATCCAGGCGCCGCAGCTGGAACAACATGAGTTCGGTGTGAGCTTCCAATTGCACGCTGAACCAGTCCCATCCAGCGTGAACGGGCTCGAGCAAGTCCGTGAACCATTCGTGATCCGACCAAGCTGTACCGGTGACGGCGGCACCGTTTAACGTCCCGACAACGTCCAACAGCGGAAAGGAAACATAATGCGCTGCCTGGCCTGCCCGTTGGCCGACCTGGCTGACGCCGTTTTCGCCATGAATGACCGGTGGTGTGCGGGGCGTGAGCCGGAGGGTGAAGCGGATTCCCTCGGCCACGGCAGAAAGGGTTACGACGCTCGTCGCCTTATCCCAGCGGGATGCCCAATTGCCGTTCCAAATGCGGCCTTCTTCCAGGCTAACGCCGGCGATGCCGGGACCGGCGCGGTTCAGGCGTTTCTGGTAGCCGAAGCGCTTGCCATCGATGTCGGTGAGCGCCACATGGGCGAGGTAGAGATCGTCCACACGCCAAACCGAAGGATTGTCATCCTTCTCCCGGCGCTGGCCCCGCCG
>JAGWQP010000547.1 GCA_028876805.1 Acidobacteriota bacterium
CCCGGTTTCGGCGGTGGCGCCGGCCATCCTGGTATCGGAGATCGAAATCGAAAAGAAGGCCAAATCGCAGGACCGCCCGCCGTTGCTGCCACCGCCCGTGCCCGCCGAATCCACCAGGAGCAGCGGCCAATGAGGCCCTGGCTGTTGCTGGCGGCGGTGGTGCTGGTCACCGGCATCGTGTTGACTGCCCAGGCGCCGGTCGCCGACCCGGTCCTGCAGGCCATGCACGACGAAATGGAGCGATCGCGCAAGCTGATGGTCTCCAATCCCGAGACTCCTTATTTCGTCGAGTATCTGTTGGACGAGGCGGACACCTTCGACGTGGCTGCCACGCTGGGCGGCGTCGTCACCCGGCGTCGCGACCAGTTTCGCAACCTGACCGTTCATGTTCGCGTCGGCGACCCCAAGTTCGACAACACCAACTACATCGGCAGCAGCTTTCCATTCGGGACGCGCTACGACCTGGAGCGCTTCCCGCTGGACAACGATTACATGGTGTTGCGCCGGTATCTGTGGTTGGCCACCGATTCGTCATACAAGTCGGCGGTGGAAGCGATTTCGCGCAAGCGGGCAGCCCTACGGAACCTCTCCCTGAACGACCAGCTGAACGATTTCGCGCACGCCGAACCGGTCCGCTTCGTCGCTGACTTCCGAAAGCTCACGCTCGATGAAAAGGCGTGGACCGACCGTGTCCGCACGCTATCGGCGATTTTCGCGCGGTTCCCCGAGATCCGGACATCAGGCGTCGAGCTGGACGCCGGTGAAGGCGGCTACTACCTTCTAAATTCGGAAGGCACCGAAGTGCGGGTTCCCGATGGCCTGACTTATTTGCGGGCGCGGGCCTCGGCGCAGGCGCCCGATGGCATGACCGTGCGCGACTGGGCCATGTTCCACGCCCTCACAGCTGCGGGCATGGCCGATGAAGTCGAGATGAGCCGCGCGTTGCGGAGCCTCGCCGAGAACGTGGTCGCGCTTGCGCACGCGCCCAAGGGCGACGATTACAGCGGGCCGGTTTTGTTTGAAGGTGTGGCGGGTGCGCAGATTCTGGCCGAGGTGCTGGCGAAGAACCTGACGCTTCCGCGGCGGCCGGTCGTGGAGCCGGGCCGCAACACAGCGTTTCTGGCGAGCGAGCTGGAAGGCCGCATGGGCGCCCGGGTCCTTCCCGATAGTTTTGAGGTCGTCGACGATCCCACTCTCAAGCAGTGGCACGGGCATACTCTTTTCGGCTCCTACGAAGTGGACCGGGAAGGCGTGGTTCCCAAGCCGCTGCACCTGGTCGAGAAGGGGCTGCTCAAGGGATATCTGCTCACGCGGCAACCCGTGCGGGGGCATGAAGGCTCCAACGGCAGAGCCCGCCTTCCCGGCAACTATGGCGCCAGCGCCTCGGGGGTGAGCAATCTCGTGGTCACCTCCTCGCACACCATGCCGGTCTCGGCGCTGAAGAAGAACCTGCTCGAGATGATCGCGGCGCGGACGAAGCCCTACGGCATCATCGTCCGGAAAATGGACTTTCCGTCGTCGGCGTCGGTCGAAGAGGCGCGTCGCTTGCTCAGCGGAGAGCCATCCGGCGCTTCGCGGCCGGTCAGCCTGCCGATCCTGGTTTACCGCGTTTTTCCCGACGGTCGCGAAGAACTGGTGCGCGGGCTGCGCTTCCGCGGCCTCAACGCCCGCTCGCTGCGCGACGTGGTGGCAGCCGGCGACGACGCCGCGGAGTTCGATTTCTTGGATAACCAGGCGCCGTTTGACCTCATGGGCGGCGCCGGGTACGTTTCCAACGCTTCCGTGGTAGCGCCCTCGCTCCTGATCGACGATCTGGAACTGCATCCGCTTGAAGACGAGCTGCCGAAGCTGCCGGTCGTCCCGGCGCCGGAGCTGTCGCAGTAAGGAGGCCGCCTTGCCGCGCCTCCTCAGCCGCTATATTTTCCGGGAGATCCTTTCGAGCGCGCTCCTCAGCACGCTGCTCGCGACAGCCGTCATTTTCCTGCAGCGGGTCGACCGCATCTTCGAAGTATTGGTCACGAGCAACGGTTCGGCGCGGACCGTCGCCTGGCTGTTCGCGCTGGCCGTGCCGGGGGTTCTACCGCTGACCATTCCTTTTGGCGTCCTGGTGGGCATCCTCATCGGGCTTGGCCGCATGGCGAGCGACGGGGAGATCATCGCCATGCGCGCGGGCGGTGTATCCAGCCGCCGCGTGATCCCTCCCGTCTTGCTGTTTGCCTTGATCGGCACCGCCATCGCAGCCTATGCATCCGTTCGCCTCGCGCCACTGTCGATCCGCGTCAGCACGGACATTCTCAACGACCTGATCGCCAACCGGCTCTCTGCCGAGATCCAGCCCCGTATCTTCGAAGAGAGCTTTCCCAACCGGATTTTGTACGTGGGCGACGTGCGGGGCGTCGATACCGTGGTCTGGCGACCGGTCTTCATGGCCGATATCACTCCGCCTGAGCAGCGCGGCAGCGGCATGCGGGAGAAGGCAGAAGGGCCGATGGTCACCGTCGCCCGTGAGGCCTTGGCGGTCTCCGATCCGCAACACAATCGGATTCAGCTCTCTTTGCGCGACGCATCGACCTACGAGATGGGAAGGGACGGTGCGGCCCGCGATGTCTCCTTCGTTCGCGGCGAGCAAACCTTGGACGCTGCTCCCCCCGCGCAGGTCAAGACCCTGCCCTTCCCGGAGATGAATACACGCCAGCTCTGGAATTACTCCGGGCCGGATTGGATCGAGGCCCACGTTGAATTGCACCGGCGGTTCGCCTTTCCGCTCGCCTGCCTCGCGCTGGCGATGGTCGGCATCCCCTTGGGCATCGCCACCCGCAAAGGAGGCAAGTCGGCCGGCTATGTCACCGGCGTCTTCCTTGCGTTCTTCGTCTATTACCTCTCGTTCATCACGCTCATCGGAATGGCCAAACAGCGCACGCTACCGGTTCCCTTAGCCGTCTGGCTGCCCAATATGGTGTTCACAGTCACCGGCCTCATCTTCCTGGTGCGCCTGGAGTTGCCCGGCGATCGCGACCTGCTGGGGAGCATCAAAAGCGCATTCGGCACCCGGATCAAGAGCCTGACCGCCGAGCGCCCGCACCGGCCGGGACGGCGTTTGGGACCGCTGCCGCAGGTGGTCGACACATACATCCTGTCGAGCTTCCTGTTTTACCTGTGCCTCACGCTCAGCAGCTTCGTGTCGATGACGCTGATCTACAACTTCTTCGAGCTCACCGGGGACATGATTCGCAATCGCATTCCCCTTGTGAAGATGTTCACATACCTGTTTTTCCTGACTCCCTCGCTCGTCTACCAGATTCTGCCGATCAGCGTGCTGGTCGCCGTCCTTGTGGCGTTTGGAGTCCTGAGCAAGCAAAACGAGATCACCGCGTTTAAAGCCTGCGGTGTCAGCCTGCACCGCCTGGCGCTCCCGGTGTTGCTGGCCAGTGTACTGTTCAGCGGCGCCCTGTTTGCGTTCGACTTTTACTACGTACCCGGCGCCAACCGCAGGCAGGACGCGCTCCGCAACGAGATCAAAGGACGTGCCACCCAGACCTACCTCAATCCGGATCGCAAGTGGATTAAAGGAGACGGCTCGCGGATCTTCTACTACAAGTATTTCGATCCGGCGGAGAAGACCATGGCAGGAGTGTACATATTTGAGCTCGAGGCGAACACCTTTCGCTTAACCCGCGAGATCTATGGGACGCGTGCACGCTGGGAGCCAACTTTAAACAGCTGGGTCTTTGAGAACGGATGGACCAACGACTTCCGGGGTTCGGAGCGTACGTTGTATCGGCTTTTTCCGGTGGCCACTTTTTCTGAATTGACCGAAGCGCCGGATTATTTTCTCAAAGAGGCCGTCCAAGACAAGCAAATGAATTTCTTGCAGCTGGACCGGTACATCCGCGATCTGCAGCAGAGCGGTTTCGATACGCTCAAGCTGCAGGTGCAGCTCTACCGCAAGTTTTCCGTTCCGCTATTCGCCCTGATCATGGCCTTGATTGCGGTACCCTTTGGCTTCCTGGTAGGCCGGCGTGGCGCCATGACGGGGATCGGAGTCAGTATCGGGATCGCGCTCGCCTACTGGGGGACGGGTATCCTGTTCGAGAAACTCGGCGACGTCAACCTGCTTCCGCCATCGATGGCCGCCTGGTCGCCCAACGCGGTGTTCTCGCTGGCAGGCTTATATTTGCTGTCGCGGTTGCGCAGCTAGGTCCAGATTGCGCGCGGCTCGAGCAGCTCAAGGCGTGATGGCGGATGGCCTATCGAATTCTTACGCGTAACGAACATTTTCAAAACCGGGGGCCGAAGCGCATCTTGGCTCTCGACGGAGGCGGCCTGCGAGGCATCCTGACGCTGGGGTTTCTGCGACGGATTGAGACGGTCCTGAGAATGCGGCACGCCAAAGATCCAGGCTTTCGCCTGTGCCACTACTTCGACCTCATCGCCGGAACGTCAACGGGCGCCATCATCGCAGCCGCACTCGCACTTGGCATGACCGTGGCGGAGGTGATCGGACACTATCAGAAACTTGGACGCGACGTATTCTTGAAGGGCTGGTTTCGAAAGGGTATCGTGCGCGCCCGGTACGACGAGAACAAACTCACCGCACACCTAAAGCGGGTGTTTGGAAAAGACCGCACGCTCGGGGACGAGTCGCTGCTGACTGGTTTGCTTGTGATGACCAAACGACTTGATACGGGAAGCCCATGGCCGCTCGGCAACAATCCGCGCGGCCGGTACTTCAAGGCGGAGCAACGAGACACCTGGATCTCGAACGGAGACTATCCGCTCTGGAAGGTGGTACGTGCGTCAACCGCGGCTCCGTCGTATTTCGATCCCGAGCCCATCACCATCGCGTCCGAGAAAGGCAAGAAAGCCGTCATCGGCACGTTTGTGGACGGCGGAGTCAGCCCGTTCAACAACCCGTCCTTTCAGGCATTCTTGTATGTGACGCTTTCCGGTTACCACGTCCAGTGGGGGACGGGAGCGGAACAGCTACTGCTCGTGTCGGCCGGAACTGGCGCCTCCGATCCTTCCCGGACGCGCGCGAACATAGCCGCCGAAGGAGCCGTCAAGGCGTTGCTCAGCCTCATGGACGATTGTGCAGCCCTGGTAGAGACCCTGATGCAGTGGATGTCGGCGAGCCCGACCGCTCGGGAGATTGACCGCGAGATGGGCGACCTCGGCTCCGATCTGGTGGCGGGCACTTCGTTGCTGTCGTACCTGCGGTATAACGTCATGCTTTCGCAGAAGGAGGTGGAGGAGTTGTGCCCGGGACTCTCGACCAAGGAAATCGCGTCATTGGGCGAAATGGACAATCCCGACAATCTCGATGTTCTGCTCGATTTGGGAGAGGCCGCTGCGGAGCGGAAGGTCAGGGACGGCGATTTCCCGTCGACCTTTGATCTGCAGATCTAGGATGGAAGATGAGCAGTCGGCTGAAGTACGTGAAGCGCGCCACCGTGCCGGTTGTGGCCGTGCCGCTGGAGCTGGAGACGGATGGATTTACGTATGAGAAGTGGGGCAGCGTCCCGCGATGCAAAGCGGGAGACTGGGTGGTCAACAACGGTGGCGACATCTACACAGTGGATCGCCAAACTTTCGAGCGCACGTACCGCCAGGTGGGCGCCGGCACGTACGCGAAGGTAACGCCGGTGTGGGCGGAGGTGGCGCGGGAGCCAGGTTGCGTCTCAACGAAGGAAGGCGTGACGCACTATCGCGGTGGGGATTACTTAGTGTTCAATGAAGAACACGGCGGTGACGCGTACGCAGTCTCGGCAGAAAAATTCGAAGCGATGTACGAGCGAGCGGAATAGGATTGAGTGGTCCGCAAGGGTGCCGTGAAGAGCGGGCCGGTGATCCGGTCCGGTAGTCTTGGGTGTATAGTGGCAGCCGGGAGGCATTTGGCCCGTGAACATCTTCATGACCGCGATCGTCTTGGCTTCGTTCCTGATGCCGCTCACAGCGCAGTGGGCGCAATATCGAACGCCTGGCATCCCGCGCACCGCCGACGGGAAACCGAACCTCGACGCCCCGGCACCGCGTGCCGCCGATGGCCACCCCGACCTGACGGGTCTATGGGAAACGATTGGGGCAGGCGGCAATATAGGAGAACGCAGTCTCGGGAATCTAAGGCCCGCCGACGTTCAGCCGTGGGCGCAAGAGTTGGTGAATCAGCGCGCCGAGGACTTCGGCACCGACAACCCGCATTACCGATGTCTGCCGCAAGGTCCGGTCTACAGCACCCTCGGAGGTATGAAGAGGTTCGTCCAGACTCCCGCGATGATCGCCATCCTCGACGACGATCTGACTTTCCGTCTGATCCACATGGACGGGCGAGCCCTGGAGACAGATCCCAATCCGAGCTGGATGGGATATTCGGTGGGCCATTGGGACGGAGACACGCTGGTGGTAGAGAGTTTTGGATACAACGACCGAACGTGGCTCGTGGGCGGCTATCCCCATACGGAGAAGTTACGCATGACGGAGCGCCTTCGCCGCCCTGATTTCGGCCACCTGGAACTGGCGGTGACGTTCCAAGATCCCGGGGCGTATTCCAAGGCTTGGACCGTTCCCCTCCGCGCGCAGCTGGCCGCCGACACGGAGCTGCTCGAATCGGTCTGCAATGAAAATCCCGACAACGGGCAACAGCACTGGGTCGGCAAGGCCTCCGACGCAGAGAGAGCGAAGGTGAACGTTGCTGCCGAAATACTAGCGAAATATACGGGCGTCTACAGAGGGCAGTACCTACGGGGTCCCCGCACGGTCGAGGTTAGCCTTTCCGGCGATTCCCTGTCCGTCGCGGTGAACGGAGGGCCGAAACGGCCTCTCATTCCGCAATCGGAGACCAGGTTTTCGGGTACTGGGCTCTCCTACGAGTTCATCCGGGATGGCCGTGGCATGGCCACCGACGTTGTGGAAGGTCATGTGTCCGGCGACTACAAATTCGCGCGCCAGAAGTAGCAATCGAAGCCGCGTTGGAGCTGGTAACGGGCTTTTGGAAGATTACAGATCGGACCTATAGATAAACCTTCGGGCGTGCAGAACCCTCGTTGTTCTCTCGAGCAGTACCCAAGCTAATTGGCCTTAGCGGGCAGTCCTTCTACGCTCGTGACCACGGACTCATCGAGGCGCAGTTCGAAACGGCCATCATCGCCCGAGCCGGTCACCGCGGCCCCGGTCTCCGAGGCGATCTTCATCTGTTTCCACTTCTTCGCCAGCACCTGCCGGTACAACTCCAAATAGCGGCGCGCCATCTCGGGGCTGTCCCATTGGACCGCGTACAGCAGGACGACGCGAGCCGCCTTCTTGTTCTCGAGCAACTCATAGACCGAACCGCGCCAGTGCGGGCCGATCTCGCCGGCCTCACGCTTGTTCGTATATTGTTCGAGCAAAACCTCGTGGTCGAGCTCGCCCAGGCTGCCGCCGATCAAGGCTTTGAAGCCGCGAGGCAGCTTGGGGTCCGGGAGTGGGGGCAGTACTGGCTTGGCCTGCTCGAAATATTTTTCCGGATGCAGAATCTGCTGTGTGGAAACCGGCGGCCGCCGGAAGACCGCGGCGAAACCTTCGTTGCCGTCGTGCTCGATGACGGCCTGCTGAAACAGCATGCCCTGCGTGTAGGGGAAGACCAGGGTTTGCCGCAGGTACAGCGGAGCGCTGTCGAAAACCGGAAATTGTCCGGAGCTGTTGCCTAAGGCGCTCATCATCCGCACCAGCGCAGGCGACGTTTTCAACGATTGGCCGGCCTTGCGCGCCAGATACTCGGACATCAACCAAGTGGCCTGACCCTCCATGATGGCCAGGCGGGCAATGGCCCCATCGTCGCTTTTGCGGCCCTGGCGGATGAACTTGGCAAGGTTGAAATTCTGATCGGCGATGGCGTGCGAAAGTTCATGAGCCAATACCGGTAATTCGGTTTCCGGCGACGCCGTCTCCGTCACAAAAAGTTTTTTCTTGTCGTAATCGTAGAACGCGGCGGCCTGTTCGGTGAGCAGGTCGATCGTGGTTTGCTCTAGTTTGAACTCGGGCGGTGCGAACCCGAACTTTTTCAGGGTCAGCTCCTCGGCGCGGATCTCCTCCGGCGTGGTCGCCTCCTTGACCCGCTTCTTGAGAAACTCGTTGACCTTCTCCTTGCTGATCAGATCGCAAGGAACCGGGCGGCGGAGCTTCAATCCGGAGATAACCGCCAGTTCCGACGCAATGCCGCCGGCCTGTCCGCACAGTTCGCTCGCGTGCGGGGAGCTCGATCGAGCCGCTGTGCTCCACGCCACCAACAAGGCCGCAGCCAGACCAGCCGGTGCTGCTCTAAATCGCAACAGAACGCCTCCGGTTGGCCAGGCCGAACACGGCGGCCGAGGCGATCGCCAGCGCGCCTCCCAGCACCGTAGTCGCCGGCGCGCCGAAACGCCCGGCCAGCGCACCCGCAGCCAGGCTGCCGAACGGCCCCAGTCCGACGATGGTCATGCTGTACATGGACATGATGCGGCCGCGGTATTCATCCAGGATCAGGGTCTGGATCGTGGTATTGGCCGAAGCCATCTGCCGAAATACACTGTAGCCGATGAGCGGCATGATGACCACGGAAAGTGCATACGAGGGCGACAGCGCGAAGGCGATCGTGGCCGCGCCCATGACCATTCCGCTGTAGGCGATGATCGGTTGCAGATTCAGGCTTTGCGCCCTGCGGGCCAACCCCAGCGTGCCGATCACCGCTCCCACGCCCATCGCCGCCAATAGAAACCCGAGTCCCCGCGAGCCGCGATGAAAAATCTGATCGGCAAAGACCGGCGCCAGAACCAGGACCGGCATATTGGCGAACGTGGCCGCCGCCATCACCGTGAGCACGCGACGCACGTCGCTGTGATGCCGCGCGTAGCGGAAGCCGTCCACTAGGTGGCTCCACGGCGACGCTGCCGCTTTACGGTTGAATGGCGCCAGACGCATGGCCAGCAGGCTTCCGATCACCGCCAGAAAGCTGACGCCATTCAGCAAGAAGCACACCCCTTCGCCCAGCCACGCCACCAGCAACCCCGCCACTCCCGGTCCCACGCTGCGCGCCGCGTTGAACACCGCGGAATTCAGCGAAATGGCACTCAGCAGGTCGTCTTTACTGGTCATCTGAATCAGCAGCGACTGCCGCCCGGGCATGTCGAAGGCGTTGATTGCGCCGAGCACGACC
>JAGWQP010000548.1 GCA_028876805.1 Acidobacteriota bacterium
CCCATGGGAGACGACCATTTGCAAGGCGCGGTGGATATCTACGGCCGCGTCTTCCAAGCCGATGGCTCCGTGCATCAGGGCTTGTACGTCACCGACGGATCGGTAATCCCCAGCGCTCTCGGGGTCAATCCGTTCCTGACCATCTCCGCCCTGACCGAGCGCTTCGCCGCGCGCAAAATTCAGCAGCTCGGCGGGGACGATTACCCCGCCCCGAGGCCTGCCCTCAGCATGGCCGGGATCAACGCGCTCGACGTGGTCTCGTACAACGAAGGCCAGCTCGAGACCCTGTTTCGCCGCTCATCGACGCTCGGGATTGACGCGCTTGTCAACCAGGGCGGCTTTCCGGACATCCACGCAGCCGACCAGACCATTCGCAACGATCGCTATTGGAAAGGCTTCTTCCCGCAGGGAAACGTATTAAATGCCATGTCATCGGCGATCTTTACCGGCTTCAAGAAGGAATTTCACAAACAGGGCACCCAGTACACCGGCTTGACCAGCGATACCGACGACCGCATCCATGCGCGCAATAGCCTGGAAGAGATCGAAGTAAAGCACAATGATGGCGGCACGCTCGAGCCTGGCCGCTACATTCTGCTTCGGTATCTGGATCCTCCCTGGCAAGGGTTCTACGACCTTTTCAAAGTCATCAACCTGGACCTGTTGATCGGCCGCGTCTACCTCGGCCAGTATCCGCACGGCACGCGCCTGTTCACCTTTCCCATGGCACGCCGCTACAGCTTCGGCCAGATGACGGTGAGTGATCACGCCACGCTCTACGAAAAGGGCGCCCAACCGCTTGCGAACGATCTGGAGGGCGTCTGGCGCATGGATATTATCTCCAACGCCAACCACGCTGCAGCTATCGCCTACCTCGAGTTCAACAATATGCCGGATGGGAGCTTCAAGGCCAGCTATCAGCTCATGGGCGTGATGGAAGGCCTCGTGGTGCCCACTTTCGTCCAGGACCACTTTCAGCTCAATGACTTCACCACATTCCACGACGAGATCCGCAAGGTCAGCCCCGATTTTCTGGTAGGCAAGTACGTGACGGTTTTGCCCGCTGGCGTGGCGTCGCTCCTCGGCAACTCTTCACTGGGAGTGTTCCACACCGAGAACGCCGGCCAGTTTGGGTTCTACTACATGCTGAGCCGCGCCGCCGGCCGCGAGCTCCCCACCAACACCCTGCTTCGCCCGTTCCTCGATGTGCGCCTGCCCGACGGAGTGGGATTGACGTTCGATGAACGTATGGACGGCTGGTACTTCCCCGGCCAAAACACGCCGGTTCCCGGGCGCCCAGGCGACCTGACGATCGGGGAACGCATTCCCGCTGCAGGCGATCCGGCGGGGGCCGTGAAAGCCGATTTCAGCGCCCGCATGACTATCCGCGACGTGAACGAGTTTGTCGATGGCTACGAGCACGAAGCCCAGCTTAGCGGCAGCATCCATTTCGCGCAGTTTGAGGAGCTCGGCGACGCGACGTTCGCCATGGATGCCGCCAACAGCCGCTTCCACTACCTGCGCATCAATCCCGCCACGCGCGAAGCCGAGATGGAATATCACATTGAGTTTCTTAGCCACGACGGCCGCCGGTTCGCCTTCGATGGGGTCAAGTACATGCAGAAGGACTCCGGCCAGAATGCCATCGCGGATCTGTTAGAGGACTACACGACGCTTTACTGCCATGTTCGTCAGGTCCTGACTGACGGCACCGAGCGAGAAACCGGCACGGCCTACCTGAAGTTCCGGACCTTCGAGAATCTGCACGCGACGGCCGGCTTTGCCGCCTTCCTGGCATCCTTCCAGATTACGGGGACCAGTGATCCGGCGGTTCAGTTCCAGGCGCGGCTGCGTTTCCTGGCCTTCACCGCGCAGTTCGTGGAGCGCGAATACGATCCTCTGGCGCTGGCCGCGAGCCGGTAGCAGGGCCTCAGGGATTGTATACACCGGATTGAAGCCCGCCAGCGCGCCCGCCCGCGGTCCAGCCTAGAACATAAACCTCGCAAAGATCCGTTACGCTGACGCCGATCGGGCTCGCGAGACTTCCAACAAGTGCGTGCGCCCGCAAATCCCTGTAGTAGTCGAGGTCCGGCTCCAGCTCCGTTGTCAAGAGGCCTTGCCGTGTCGCCAGGCGAACCTGATCGATCCGGTCGATGTTGCCGGCCATCGGCAGTTTTCTGCCGTCGAAAACATTGATGGGGATGGTGCGACCCGGCGCGCCGCTCGAGACGCCATACGATTGACTTTTCTCTATCGAACTTAGATGGAGCTGTTGATTGCTATACTCCCGGATTCCGAGGGGGCGACATCCGGGGACTGAAATGTGCGGCCCGTGGCGATGTGACGCTGAGCCCATCTTCGGAGCATCATATAAGCATGGCTACTGAAACGCTTCATCTCACCGTGCGGGGCATGACCTGCGCCAATTGCGTGCGCAGCGTCGAACGGAAACTGTCGTTCACTCCGGGAGTACTCGGTGCCACCGTCGACCTGGAAGGCGGTCGGGCCACGGTGGAATACGAATCGTCTCAGGTCAAGCCCGAGGCCTTGGCCGAGGCGATTCGTCAACTGGGATACGAAGTGCCGGCATGAGCGTAACAGCTCCAGAACGCGTCGATCTACCGGTTTCCGGGATGACCTGCGCCGCGTGCGCGCGCACCATCGAGCGGACGCTGGCGCACACGCGGGGAGTCGAGCGCGCGCACGTCAACTTCGCCACCTCCACCGCCACCGTGGAGTACGATCCCGGACAGGTAAGGGTCGGGGACTTTATCGGAGCCATCGAAGACCTCGGCTACGGGGTTGCTGAAGCCGCGGCACCGGCCAATGGCGAAGCGATTCGGTATCGCCGGCGGTTGATCGTGGCGGTCGTCTGCACCGCGCCGGTTCTGGCGCTGGGCATGGCGCATACGCATACGGCCTGGCTGCAGCTGATCCTTACGATTCCGGTCATCTTTTATTCCGGCGAGCCGTTCTACATCGGGGCATGGGCCGCGCTACGCCACCGTTCGGCCAATATGAACACCCTGATCGCCCTGGGCACGGGAGCCGCCTTTCTCTACTCTCTCGTCGAGACCTGGCGCGGCGGGCGCGAGGTCTACTACGAGGCGGCAGCGGTCATCATCGCCTTGATCCTTCTCGGCCGTACTCTGGAGGCCCGTGCGCGAGGGAAAGCCTCGGAAGCCATCCGCCGGCTGATGGACCTGCAGCCGCCCACCGCGCGCGTGATTCGCGACGGCGCGGAGGACGAAGTTCCGCTCTCGGACGTGCGTGTGGGCGACGTCGTGCTGGTGCGCCCCGGGGAGCGCATCCCCGTCGATGGCGCGGTCATCGAGGGCCAATCGGCCGTCGATGAATCGATGCTCACCGGCGAGAGCCTGCCGGTAGACAAGGGCCCGGGGGCGACTGTGTACGCGGGAACCCTCAACCGCTCCGGAGCGTTCCGTTTTGATGCGAGGAAGGTCGGCCGCGGCACCGTGCTGCGACAGATGATCGAGATGGTCAAGCAGGCCCAAGGCTCGCGAGCTCCCGTGGCGCGTCTTGCGGACGTTGTCAGCGGCTGGTTCACCCTGGGCGTTCTGGCCGCGGCGGTGGTGACCTTCGCGGCCTGGTTGTTCTTCGCTCCCTTCGCCTCCGCTATGGTCAACGCGGTTGCCGTTCTGATCATCGCCTGCCCGTGCGCGCTGGGGCTGGCGACTCCCACGGCCATCCTGGTCGCGACCGGCCGGGGCGCCGAGCGCGGAATTCTGATCAAAGGGGGCGAGGCGCTCGAGACCGCGCAGCGCATCGAAACGGTGATTCTGGACAAAACCGGAACTCTGACTCTCGGCCGGCCTCGCGTGGTTCAGATCGCACCCGCCCCCGGCTACTCCGAGAACGAGTTGATACGGCTGGCTGCGTCTGCCGAGCGCTATTCCGAGCACCCGCTGGCGAAGGCGATACTGGAGGCCGCTCGAGCGCGCGGCCTTTCCGTCGAAGACCCCACCCAATTCTCAGCCTCGGCCGGCCATGGCGTTCGCGCCGTCATTGGCGGCCGCGAGGTCATCGTGGGCAAACCCGGCATCACCGTGACAGTCGACGGTTCTGCTGCCGGCGCCATCGAGATCGCGGATGAGAACAAGCCCGAGGCGGCCGAAGCTGTGCGCCGCCTGCGACACATGGGATTCGACGTCTGGATGATCACGGGTGATCGCTCGGGCGCGGCGGCAAGCGCGGCCCGCGAAGCGGGAATTGAGCATGTGTTGGCCGAGGTCCTGCCGGATCAAAAGGTCGCGGAGATCAAGAAGCTCCAAGCGGCGGGCAAGCGCGTGGCGATGGTTGGCGACGGCATCAACGACGCCCCGGCGCTGGCCCAGGCTGACCTCGGTATCGCCATGGGAACGGGCAGCGATGTGGCGCTGGAAGCAGGCGACATCACCTTAATGCGCGGCGATCTGAAGGGCGTCGCCGAGGCTCTCGAGCTCTCGCGCCGCACCTTGCGCGTGATCCGCCAGAATCTGTTCTGGGCCTTCGCCTACAACACCATCGGCATTCCTGTAGCCGCGCTCGGCCTGCTTTCGCCGATGCTGGCCGCCGCCGCCATGGCGCTCTCGAGCATCACCGTGGTGACCAACAGTCTGCGCTTGCGGTAAACTGCCGCCGATATTGGTGGTCTTTGGCTGGCCGGATCAGCTTGGTCATCCGATCCGGCAGCGCCAGGATCATCTCCCGCTGACGAAGCTGGGGCGCGATCTTCGACTGGGGCTTTAAATCCGACCTCGGCGTGGCGAGCTGATCTATAATTCGGGTTGACCCCAAAGACCGCCTTTCTTTTTCCTGGGCAAGGTTCGCAGTTTGCCGGCATGGGCAAGGCCTTGGCCGACACGTTCCCAGCCGCGCGCCGCGTGTTCGAAGAGGCTGATGATGCTCTGGGCTTCGCCCTTTCCCGCCTCTGCTTCGAAGGCCCCGCCGACGACCTCAAGCTCACGGAGAATACCCAGCCGGCGTTGCTAACGGTTTCGGCGGCCGCTCTGGCGGTATTGCAGGAACACGGGTGGCGGCCGGACTTCGTCGCTGGGCATAGCCTCGGCGAGTATTCGGCGCTAGTGGCGGCGGGCAGCCTGCAGTTGGCCGATGCCGTGCGCCTGGTTCGCCAGCGAGGCCGCTACATGCAGCAAGCCGTGCCGGAAGGTGTGGGCGCCATGGCCGCGATCCTCAAACTGCCACCCGGAAAACTCGAGGCCGTTTTGGAACAAGCCGCACAAGGAGAAATCGTCACGGCCGCCAACCTCAACTCCGCCGATCAGGTGGTGATCGCCGGGCATGCCGGCGCCGTCAATCGCGCCCTCGAACTGGCCAAAACTGCGGGTGCCCGCCGCGCCGTGCTTCTACCGGTCAGTGCCCCCTTTCACTGCCCCCTACTGAAACCTGCTCAGGAGCGCTTGCGCGCCGATCTCGAAGCCACCGTCTTCGGCGATCTACTCTGCCCCTTGGTCAACAACTGGGAGGCCCGCCCCGTGCGAACAGCGGCCGAAGCCCGGCAGGGACTCTACGAACAAGTGCCGAATCCTGTGCGCTGGGCCGAATCGATGACGTGCCTGGCCAAACAAGGCGTCGTGCGCGCGGTGGAGGTGGGCGCCGGCACCGTGCTCACGGGCCTGCTGCGCGGCGTGGAACCGCCGATCGCGGGCTATCCGTTCGGCGAACCCGCCGACCTAGGGAAGTTGGGTGCCTGACGCTACACGCGCCGCACCCTCACCCTCGCCTCGCCAAACAGCACCTCCACCATGCTGAAATGCTCGTCGTAGTATTCACTCGAATACTGGCCCATGCGTTCGGCCGAGATGACCACCTCAACGATGCCGGCCTGGACAATGGCCCGCCCACAGTCCATGCACGGCATCAGCTCGACGAAAATCGTGCAACCTTCTGTAGCAGTGCCGGCGCGGGCCGCATTGCAGATGGCGTTGCGCTCCGCGTGTTCAATCCAGAGATACTTGGCCGGCCGCACCAGCCGCTCGGGTACGTCGTCACGAATGCCCCGCGGAAACGAGTTATACCCCGTCGAGCGGATCTCGTGGTTAGGGCCAACGATCACTGCGCCGACCTGCGTGTTGGGATCCTTACTCCGGCAGGCCACGGCCTTGCAGATCTCGAGATAATACTGGTCCCAGGTGGGAATCGGCATAGGTTTCCATCAAATGTAACAAAGCGCGCCTTGGATTCGCCTAGAAGTTGCATTTTTTGCCGGGTTCAGGCAAGCTGATAAGTTTTCCCGACTTTTGCTCATGCTCGAACGGGTCCTCTATCACGACCACTGTTTTGACGGCGCCGCGTCTGCGGCTATCTTCAGCCGCTTGATTGCGGGAACCTTCCACCCGGATGCCGAGTTCCGGTATACCGGAATGGCTCACCAGGCTTCTCAACGCTTCGATCCGGCCCTGTTTGACGGCGATGAAAACGCCATCGTCGATTTCAAGTATTCGAGCAATCCGCGGCTGACCTGGTGGTTTGATCACCACCAGAGCGCGTTCCTCAACCATGAAGACGCCCTGCACTACCAGCAGGATTCCAGCGGCCGCAAGCTCTATGACCCGAGCTACAAATCGTGCGCGTCCTTTATCCACGACGTCGCGCGCGACCGCTTCGGCTTCCGGGCTCCTGAGCTCGACGACCTGGTGAAATGGTCCGTCATCATCGACGGCGCCCAATATGCCAGCGCGCAGGCCGCGCTCGAGCTGGGCGCGCCAGCCATGAAGCTGACCCTGGTCATCGAAGGTGCGAAGGGGTCCGCCATCGTGCAGAAGATCATCGGGTGGATGCAGCGACGCCCTTTGGAAGACATCATCGCCGAGCCGGAAATCCAGGCGATCTACGAGCCGCTCTACCGCCGCCACCTTGAGAACATCGAAATCATCCGGAGCCGCGCGCATCAGGAAAACGGCGTGGTTTATTTTGACCTGTCGGGCTACGACGGGGAAGGCTACAACAAATTCATACCCTACCACCTGTTTCCGACCTCCGTCTACACGGTGTCGGTCAGCCCGTCCGGATTCCGCACGAAGATCTCAGTAGGCTCCAATCCGTGGGCGCCCCAGGAGCCCCGGCACAATCTGGCCACAATCTGCGAGCGATACGGCGGCGGCGGCCACGCCCGTGTGGGCGCCATCAGTCTGCCGCCGGGCGAGCTCGAAAAGGCGCGCGTGGTGGCGGCGCAGATTGTCGAAGAGCTGAAGCGGTAGGTCGCGCCTAATAGCCGTTTTCGCGCAGCCTCTCCACAGTGAGGGGCGATTTCACATCCAGTTTGCGCACCAGCTTCTCCACATGTTTGGCTAGGATGTCGCACTCCAGGTTCACCCGCGCGCCGGGGAGGTACCCGCCCAGGGTGGTGTTTTGGTAGGTGTGCGGAATGATGGTTGCTGAGAGTACGTCGGATTCGAGTGCCGCGACGGTTAAGCTGATGCCGTCGATCGCGACCGATCCTTTGTACACCAGAAACGCGTCCAGCTCCGAAGGAACGCGCACACGCAGCCACCAATTCTGGTCTCCCAGAGCCTCAAGTGACAGCAACTCGCCGGTTCCGTCCACGTGGCCCTGCACAATATGTCCGCTCAGCCGGCCGGTAGGAGCTAGCGGCCGCTCCAGGTTGACGCGAGAGCCGGGCCCCAAATCACCCAGGTTGCTTCGGCGGAGAGTCTCGGGTGCAAGGTCCGCGGCGAAAGTGTCTAGGCCGCGGTTCACCGCCGTCAGGCACACGCCATTCACCGCGATGCTAGCGCCTTCCCGGAGGTCTTCGAGGACCGCGCAACAACGGACCTGCAATTGGGACCCCGCCGAGCGCGCCTGAATCGACGCGACCGTGCCCAACTCTTCAATGATTCCTGTGAACACTCTCCCCTATGGTACACGCTGCGCGGTCATGACTGTTTCGGGGTGCCGGTTCGCGCAAACCGTATGGGCGGCATGACGGTGAGTAAGATGGTAATCGCGCCCAACAGGCATACAACCAGTGCTGGTGCGAGTCGAGCTATATCCAGGTTCGGTGCTAACATTTTAATCCTGTGCGCGGAGAGCAGGGTCGCGCCGGAAGGGGACGCGCGCGCCGGCACGGCGAAGATTTTGGCTACCGTGGTAGCGATTCGGCACCACCGGCATCCTAATCGCCGCAGGTCGAGCGAGCCAAGCGTTTCCCCCGTGAGCGATGGCGGCCCAGGCCATCGGGCAGCAGAGCAGGTAACATTTCGCAACCCAGCTGTAGGAATCAGGGCCCCCAATTGCCGGGACAACTTGGGCGCCCACTTGACGCGACGGCCGGGCGGTGATCGAACGGTTCGGCTAATCCCGCCCACAGCGGCGGCAGGACCCTAGAGCGCACCGCCGTTACTAAGACATCGGTGGGGAGGATCTGCGGGCGCTCACGTACGCATCCAATCCAGGCCGCCTTACAGCCCGGCCACAATCGGATTATTGGTTTGGGAGAGTGTCCAGGTATCCTTCGATGGCGAACTCATCCGGTGGAATGTGATGAATCGTGATGTCGTGGACGCCGATAGCGTCGGACCGCCGCCGCCGCCCGATACCGCCCGCTAGCGGCAGGGCTTCCAGACCGCCCAGAATTTTCGGGCCGTAATAGAAGAACACGCGGTCCACTAGGCCGTTTTCGAGAGCCGTCCAGTTCACCTTGCTGCCGGCTTCGATCATTAGCGACAGATACGGCTCGCCACTCAACCAATGGATCAGGCTTCGCAGGTCGGCCCGGCCTCCCGGCCCGTCGAAAACCAGCACGCGGACGCCCCGCGCTTCCAGGCTTTTGCGGCGTTCGGGGGAGGATGCTGACGTGGTTACCACCACCATGTCGTTGGCGGCACTGCGGACCATTTTCGAATCGAGCGGCAGCCGCAGTTGGGAGTCCATGACCACCCGCAGCAGGGGCCTGCAACGTGGCAAGCCGCTGCGATCGGTTAGTGAACAATCGTCGGCCAGCACAGTGCCGATGCCGGTCAGAATGGCGTCATGGTCGTGCCGCAATTGCTGGACATGGGCGCGAGCTCGTTCGCTGGTGATCCAGCCGCGGTTGTCATCGGGCGCGGAGATCTTGCCGTCGAGCGTGATGGCGGTCTTGAGCGTCACCAGGGGCCGGCCGGTGCGCATGAAATGGAAGAAGGCCTCGTTGAGCTTTTCCGCCTCTGCTGCCAGCGCCGCTTCGATCGCGACCTCGACGCCCGCCGCGCGCAGCTTACCGAATCCGTCGCCACTCACTCGCGGATTGGGATCTTCGGTCGCCGCCACCACGCGCGCCACGCCGGCCCGGATGATCGCCTCGACACAAGGCGGCGTGCGGCCCTGATGGGAGCACGGCTCTAGGTTGAGATAGAGGGTAGCGCCACGCGCCGCGTCGCCGGCTTCGCGGAGCGCCAGAATTTCGGCGTGATCGAGGCCTCCATAGGTGTGAAAGCCCCGGCCGACAACTTTGCCGTGGCGCACTACCACCGCGCCCACCATGGGGTTGGGACTCGCCAGCCCGCGCCCCTGGCGAGCGAGGTCGAGCGCTTCGCTCATGAAAATGGAGTCCATTGAGGCTGCTACTTCTCGAACAGTGATTCGATGAAGCTTTCCGAGTCGAACGGCAGCAGGTCGTCGGCCTTCTCCCCAACGCCAACATACCGAATGGGCAGATTCAGCTCGCGCGCGATCGCCACCACGATCCCGCCTTTCGCCGTGCCGTCGAGTTTGGTGAGCACGATCCCGGTGACGCCTGAGGTTTCGGTGAACTTGCGTGCCTGCTCGAGACCATTCTGCCCGGTGGTGGCATCTAGCACCAGCAGCACCTCGTGCGGCGCGTCGGGAATCACCTTTTTGGCCGTCCGGCCCATCTTCTGTAACTCCGCCATCAGGTGGTCCTTGGTCTGCAGCCGGCCGGCCGTATCCACGATTACGTAATCCGCCTTGTCGGCACGAGCTGCCTGCAGCGCATCGAAGATCACTGCACTCGGGTCGCTGCCCCCGCTCTGCCGTACCACGCGGCTGCCGCTACGCCTGCCCCAGATCTCCAGTTGCTCGATCGCCGCGGCACGAAAGGTGTCGGCGGCGCACAGCACGACCGAGCGCTGCTCGTTCTTGAAACGCTGGGCGAGCTTGCCGATGGTCGTCGTCTTTCCCGACCCGTTCACTCCAACCACCAGTACCACGGCCGGGGGCTCGGTCACGCGCGCCGGAGCGCGTTCGCTAGCCTGCAAGATCTCGAGCAGCTGCTCGCGAATGAGACCCTTCAACTCGACGGCATCGTTCAACTGGTGGCGCTCCACGCGTTCTTGGATGCGCTGGAGGATTTCTTCGGTCGTTCGCACCCCCATGTCCGACGAAATCAGCGTGAATTCCAGTTCGTCGAGCAGGTCGCGATTAATCTCCCTTTTGCCTTGAAGCGCGTCTTCGAGCGCGGTTACAAGGCCCGCCCGCGTTTTTTGCACACCGGATTTCAGCTTTTCGAGCAGCGAGGGCTCTTGCTCGACAGAGCCGAAGAGGGTTTGAATCATTTTTCCTTTTATTCTAACAATCGGGAGAAAGCGCCGGTCTTGGGCGTCGCGAGTGCGCCGCCACGATTTGCGAGGGTGGGGAGACCGGATTGGGGCGAGCCCGGCACGCCGTTCTCCTCGATGATGACGCCAGTGTTGAAGACTCAGGCAATCCTCGATCAGGGTTGCCGCGGCAGCCGACCGTGTACACTCGCACGCTCTCGATATTTTCCGGTGCGGCCAGGGTGAAAGAGCCGCACTTCCCGCCGCTCAAAAGCAAACAGATGGGCCGGATTTTCTGGCGTCCCCGGCTGTTCTATCAGGCCCCCACGTGTGGATGTCACGGTTACTCTACGCGGTCTCCCGGACTTGGTGACGCACAAGAGGGCGTTCAATCTATCGGATTCTGGGATTCGGGGCGTCGAAACATCGACCTCGAGCGCGTGATCCACACTTTCCCGCGAATCCGGAGGCCGAAGCGCGGCGACAGGCGGGGGCTGGGAGCGAACCGCCAAGCTGGCCTCAGCGCTAAATGATCTATCCTATCGTTGAGCATGCAGAAAGCAGCCGTTTTCGGAGCGACGGGGGCGATTGGCCCGTACGTCGCGGCCGTCCTCAACCAGCGCGGGATTCCCGTTCGCGTGGTTGGCCGTTCGCGGGCCAAGCTCGAAGCCGCGTTTGGCAAACTGGAGCACGCGGAAATCTTGGAAGCCGACGTGAGCGACCTGCGCTCGGCCGGCGCCGCGGCCCGTGGCGTCGATACCGTCTTCTACTGCGTTGGGCTTCCCTACCCTTCGCACCACCTGCATCCTGTCCTGATGCACACGACTTTGGAAGCGGCGACGGCTGTCGGTGTCCGGCGGCTCGTGCTGATCTCGAGCGTCTATCCGTACGGCGTGCCGCGGACCGCGCGTGTGGCCGAGACCCATCGCCGCGAGCCAGTGGCCCGCAAAGGACAGTACCGCAAGCAGCAGGAAGACCTGGCGCTCGAAGCCCACCAAGCCGGGCGGCTCCAAAGCCTGATCGTGCGGCTGCCGGACTTCTATGGGCCAGGCGCGACGCAGGCGCTCTCGAATCTGATCTTCGAAGGGGCGCTTGGCAACAAAACAGCGAACTGGATAGGCCCCGTCAACACGCCGCACGAGTTCGTCTTCGTGCCCGACACAGGACCGGTCATCGTTGAACTCGCGTCGCATGACGACGCCTATGGCGAATCCTGGAACTTCGCCGGACCGGGCGTGATCAACACCCTCGATTTCATCACGCGCGTCTACCGCGCCGTCGACCTCGCGCCGAAGTACCGGACCGCCGGCCGGGGCGTCCTCAAGGTCCTGGGCTGGTTCAACCCGCTCGTGCGCGAACTGCCGGAGATGCTGTACCTGCAGGAAACACCAGTGCTCCTCGACGACAGCAAGCTCGTCCAGAAGCTCGGCGATGTGCACAAGACTTCGTACGATGACGGCATCCGGCAGACGATCGAGTGGATGCGCCGGCCAAGAGACGGACGCTGAGCGCACCCGCGTTCTCAGCTGACCTCCAGAGCAGGGTGCGCCGCCGGACGCGCCCGCGATCGGATGCCACAACACTGTTTGAACCTCTTACCGCTGCCGCAACAACAGGGGTCGTTGCGGCCGATATCGGCACCGGCCGGCGGTACGTCGCGGTGGGTTCAAACGACCGAGACGGCCGTTGCTCCTCGATCACGTGTTGCCAGGCAGACATCCATCCATGTTTTTTCACGTCGCCAATGAGAGCTTGACGGCGCTCGAGTCGCCCAAGCACTCTCTGTTTGCCGAGCGCCATATCTCCTCCAGGACGTCGTCGGGATGGATGGACCGGCGGTCGATCAGGGCGTAGTCATACGCCTTTTGAATTTCCTCTAAGACTTCCTCCGGATAAAGATCGGCCGGGGAATTCGCCAGCGCGTCCCAAACCTGACCACATCACCCATCCGATCGAACGCCGTTACACCAGGCTTGAAGACGATTTTGACAAGCGACACATAGGCTCGGGGCTCGCCGAACTTAGCGAGCAAGTACATCGCAAAGATCTGTCCGAAAGAGTGTCCTCGGGTTATAGAGAATTTGAGAGATCTGGGTCGCGTCCGATTGCCCGCACAGCTATGGCCGAACCTCTGAACCCTCGGCGTCTACTGCCCCGCGGATCTTGTAAAGAGCACAGTACAATAGAACCGCTTGCCACTCGTTCCGCCCTATATCGAAGCCCTGCGGCCCTATGAGGCGGGGCGCAGCGCGGAGTCGGTCCGCCAGAAGTACGGCTTGAGCCGGGTCGCCAAGCTCGCGTCCAACGAGAACCCGCTCGGAACTTCGCCCCAGGCGCTCGAAGCCATCGCGGGTTCTTTCAAGAGCCTGAATCTTTATCCCGATGGCGGGCTCGGTTTGCGCGAAGTGCTGGCGGAGAAATTCGATCTCAAGGTAGACAACGTCATCGCCGGATCCGGCTCCGAAGGCATCATGTCCAACATCATCCGCGCCTTTTTGGGTGACCAGGATGAAGTCCTCACCACAGAAGCCGCCTTCATCGGTTTTCAAGTGCTGGCCCGCTCGCGCGGAGTGATGTACCGCACAGTCCCCTATCGGGAATGGCACTACGACCTGCCCGCGCTCGCTGAGGCCATTAATCCCCGGACGAAAATTATCTATCTGGCGAACCCTAACAATCCCACCGGCACGATCTTCACCCGCCAGCAGTTCGACGAGTTCTACCGGCACGTTCCAGAGCGCGTGTTGATTATCCTCGACGAAGCCTATTTCGAATACGCCAAAGACAACCCGCGCTACCCGGATTCGATGCAGTACCGCTACGACAACGTGATCACTCTGCGCACGTTCTCCAAGGTCTACGGCCTCGCCGGCGCTCGGATCGGTTATGGGTTCGCGCACCAAGAACTGATTCGCAACCTGCTCAAGGTAAAGCTGCCTTTCGAGCCCTCCACGCCTGCGCAGGCGGCCGGCATTGCCGCGCTTGCTGATAGGGAGTTCCTCCACCGCTCGCTCGAACTCAACGCGCGCGGCCTGAAATACCTGGCCGAAGGCCTGCGGGAAGCGGGGTTCAGCCTAGTGCCGCCGGAAGCGAACTTTGTGATGATGGTGCTGCCCTCCGAGCAGCAAGCATCTCGAATCTTTGAAAGCCTCCTGGCCCAGGGCATTATCGTCCGCCCCCTGGGCGCCTTCGGCCTGCCGCACTGCCTGCGGGTGTCGACCGGAACCGACGACGATAACCGGATCTGCCTGGAAGCGTTCCGGAGAACGTTGGGGAACCGTCCGTACCCTACGCCAGTTTCGTCTCCCCCATGAGGTGGAGATCCATGGCGCGGGCGGCCTTGCGCCCTTCCGCAATCGCCCATACCACCAGCGATTGGCCGCGGCGCGTGTCGCCAGCCGCGAAGACGCCGGGCACCGACGAGATGTAGTTTTCGTCGGTCGCCACATTGCCGCGCGCATCGAGATTCACACCCAGTTGCTCGATCATGCCGTTCGGGACCGGCCCGAGGAATCCCATGGCGAGCAGCACCAGGTCCACATCCATAGTGTGCTCGGTGCCGGGCTGCGGTTCGAATTTCGGCGGCGGGCCCACGCGCACGGCGTGCAACTGCTTCACGTTGTCGTCGTCGTCGCCCGTGAATCGAATCGTCGAAATGCTCCAGTCGCGGGTGCCACCTTCTTCGTGCGAGCTTTCCGAGCGAAGCTGCATCGGCCACAGCGGCCAGGGCGTGAAGGGCGACCGCTCATCAGGCGGTTTCGGCAGCAATTCGAACTGAGTGATGTGCGCCGCTTTCTGCCGATGGCTGGTTCCCAAGCAGTCGGCGCCCGTGTCGCCGCCACCGATGATCACCACCCGCCTGCCGGTGGCAATAATTGCGCCCTCGTCCGGCACCAGGTCGCCCTCACAGCGTCGGTTTTGCTGCGGCAAAAACTCCATGGCGAAGTGGATGCCCTTCAGGTGGCGCCCGGGGACATTCAAATCCCGCGGCTGCTCGGCACCGCCGGCCAGCAGCAGCGCGTCGAATTCCTTCTGCAGGTCCGTCGCCGGAATAGTTACTCCCACGTGCGCGCCGGTCTGAAACCGCACTCCTTCGGCGCGCATCTGTTCCAGGCGCCTCTCGATGAGGTGCTTCTCCATCTTGAAATTGGGGATGCCGTAGCGGAGCAGACCCCCGATGCGGTCGTTTTTCTCGAAGACTGTGACGTCGTGGCCGGCGCGAGCCAACTGCTGTGCGGCCGCCAGGCCCGCCGGCCCAGACCCGACCACCGCCACGCGTTTGCCGGTGCGGACCGCGGCCGGCTCCGGATGGATATAGCCTTCTTCAAACGCGCGGTCAACGATCGTCTTTTCAATTTGTTTAATCGTGACCGGCGGTTCATTGATGCCCAGCACGCACGCGGCTTCGCACGGCGCCGGACAGATCCGCCCGGTGAACTCCGGAAAATTGTTGGTGGCGTGCAACTGACGGACGGCTTCTTTCCAGCGCCCGCGATACACCAGGTCATTCCAGTCGGGAATGATGTTGGTCAGCGGGCAGCCGGTGTGGCAGAAAGGCACGCCGCAATCCATGCAGCGCGACCCTTGCGCGCGAATCTTGTCTTCCGGAAACGGGAGATAGATCTCAAACCAGTCGTTGATGCGCTCAGTGGGCGGACGCCGCGCTGGCATCTCCCGCGTGATTTCCATGAAGCCGGTGACTTTGCCCATCGTCGATGCGGCCTATGCCGTCGCCGCCAGCCTTTCGCTCAGCCGCGGCACTCCCAGCACGCGTTTGTATTCGTGCGGAAACACCCTCACAAAGCGCGGCAGCATTTCCGTCCATTTCTCCAGAATCCACTTGCCGCGCGGGCTCCCGGTGGCGGCCACGTGGTCGGCGATGAGCGCGTACAGTTGTTGCACCTCTTCGTCTGCTGCGAGGGGCTCCAGATCCACCGCGGCCGTATTGCAACGCTTCTCAGCGAAGTCGCCCTTCTCGTCGAGCACGTACGCGATGCCGCCGCTCATACCGGCAGCGAAGTTGCGGCCGGTCTTGCCCAGCACCACCACGAGCCCCTTGGTCATGTACTCGCAGCCGTGGTCGCCCAGGCCCTCCACCACCGCCGTAGCGCCGGAGTTGCGCACGGCAAACCGCTCGCCGGCCATCCCGTTGAAATAGGCCTCGCCGCTGGTGGCGCCGTAGAGCACCGTGTTGCCGATCAGAATGTTCTCCTCTGGCAGGAACGTGGAGTTGCGCGGCGGATACACAATCAGTTTGCCGCCCGACAGCCCCTTACCCACGTAGTCGTTCGCATCGCCTTCGAGCTCCAGTGTCACACCCTTGACCAGAAAGGCCCCGAAGCTCTGCCCCGCGGAGCCTGAGAACTGGAACCGAATCGTATCGTGCGCAAGGCCCGCCGACCCGTACTTGCGTGCGATCTCGCCGGAAAGCATGGCGCCCACGGTGCGGTGTACGTTGCGGATCGGCAGCTTGATCTCGAGCGGCGTCGCATTATCGATGGCCTCGCGCGCATGATCGATCAGGCGATAATCGAGGGCCTGGCTCAAGCCGTGGTCCTGCGGCTGAATGCACCGGCGCGCGATACGACTGGGCGTCGGGGGGTTGTAGAGAATCATCGAAAGGTCCAGGCCTTTCGCCTTCCAGTGATCGATGGCGAGGCGCGCATCCAGCATGTCCACGCGGCCGACCATCTCATCGAACGTGCGAAAGCCCATCTGCGCCATGTACCCGCGCACCTGCTCGGCGATGAAAAAGAAGAAATTGATCACGTCTTCGGGCTTGCCGTGGAACTTCTTGCGCAACTCTGGATCCTGTGTTGCGATGCCGACCGGGCAGGTATTCAGGTGACACTTGCGCATCATGATACAGCCCATCGAGATGAGCGGAGCCGTCGAGAAGCCGAACTCTTCGGCGCCGAGCAGCGCAGCGATGGTCACGTCGCGGCCGGTCTGCAGCTTGCCGTCGGTCTGCACGCGGATGCGACCGCGCAGGTCGTTCAACACCAGCACCTGCTGCGTCTCCGCCAGACCGAGCTCCCAAGGAACGCCGGCGTGCTTGATCGAACTGAGCGGCGAAGCGCCCGTGCCGCCGCTGTCGCCGGAGATCAGCACCACATCGGCGTGCGCTTTGGACACACCCGCGGCCACCGTCCCTACCCCCACTTCGGCGACCAGCTTGACCGAAACGCGGGCGCGCGGGTTCGCGTTCTTCAAATCGTAGATGAGCTGCGCGAGGTCTTCGATCGAGTAGATGTCGTGATGCGGTGGCGGCGAAATCAGGCCGACGCCGGGGATCGAGTGGCGTACGCGCGCGATCTCCTGGTCGACCTTGTGGCCGGGAAGCTGTCCGCCTTCGCCAGGCTTGGCGCCCTGGGCCATTTTGATCTGCAGTTCGTCGGCATTCACCAGGTAATTGGTGGTGACACCGAACCGCGCGGAAGCCACCTGCTTGACCGCGCTGCGACGCAAGTCGCCGCTGGCATCCGGTTTGAAACGCGCCTCGTCTTCACCGCCCTCGCCGGTATTCGACTTGCCGCCAATCCGATTCATCGCAATGGCTAGCGTTTCGTGCGCTTCTTTGGAGATCGAACCGAATGACATGGCTCCTGTGGCGAAGCGCTTCACAATCTCTTTAGCCGGCTCCACTTCCCCGATTGGAATCGGATGCTCTGACTTTTTGATCTCCAGCAATCCCCGCAAGGTGCACAACTGCCGGTTTTTGTGGTCGATCAGGTCGGTGTATTCCTTAAAGGTCTGCGGGTTCTGCTGTGCCACCGCGTGCTGCAGCTTGGAGATGGTCAGTGGGTTGAACAGGTGATACTCGCCCCTTTCGCGATATTGATAGTTGCCGCCCACGGCCAATTCTGTGTCCGAATCGGTGACCGGGAAAAACGCATGCCGGTGCTGGAGAATGGCTTCCTGCGCCAGGACCTCGAGTGAGACGCCTTCGACCCGCGACACGGTGCCCGTGAAATACTTCTCCACCAGGTCCCGGTTGAGGCCGATGGCTTCAAAAACCTGCGCCCCCCGGTAGCTCTGGAGCGTCGAGATGCCCATCTTGGAAAAGGTCTTGAGTAGCCCTTTGTTGATCGACTTCTTGAAGTTCAGCAGCGCCTTTTCGAAGGTGATCGGCGGCTCGAGCAGGCCGCGCTTCACCATGTCTTCCAGGGTCTCGATGGCCAGGTACGGGTTGACAGCGCTGGCGCCGTAGCCGATCAGCAGCGCAAAGTGCATCACCTCGCGCGGTTCGCCCGATTCGATTATCAGCGCGACCTGCGTCCGCGTCTCCTCTCGCACCAGGTGATTGTGCACCGCCGCCAGCGCCAGCAAACTGGGAATCGGGGCATAATCCGGGTCGATGCCGCGGTCGGAGAGAATCAACAGAGTGTATCCCGATTGGATGGCTAGCGATGCGCGCCGGCACAACTGGTCGAGGGCGCGCGCCAGCCCCTTGGCCCCCTCCTCGGAGGCGAACAGCATCGGCAGCGTAGTGGCCAAAAAATCGCCGCGCGAAACCCGTCGCAGCTTTTCCAGATGCGTGTTGGTCAGGATCGGATGCGGCAGCTTCAGCGTGTGGCAGTGCTGCGGCGTTTCGTCGAGAATGTTGCGCTCGGTGCCGATATAGCTGATGAGCGACATCACCATCTCTTCGCGAATCGGATCGATGGGCGGGTTGGTCACCTGCGCAAACAACTGCTTGAAGTAGTTGAATAACGGCTGCGGCTTGTCCGATAGACATGCCAGCGGGGTGTCGGTTCCCATCGAGCCGACCGGTTCCTCGCCCTTTTCGGCCATGGGGGCGACGATCAGGCGCAAGTCTTCATCGGTGTAGCCGAACGCCCGCTGGCGCGAGAGGATCGTCTCATGGTCGGTGCCGTGCTCGCGGCCAGGCTCGGGAAGCTGGTCGAGAGTGATCTGGTTTTCCCTCAGCCAAAGCTCGTAGGGGCTGCGGCGGTAGAGCGACCGCTTGAGCTCCTTGTCAGAAATGATGCGGCCTTCCGAGGTGTCGACCAGCAGCATCTTTCCCGGCTGCAGGCGGCCCTTCAGTTTGACGTTTTCCGGCTTGACCGGGAGCACGCCCGTCTCCGACGCCATGATAATCAAGTCGTCCTCGGTCACCAGGTAGCGTGCGGGGCGCAGCCCGTTGCGGTCGAGCGTGGCCCCGATCGAACGGCCGTCGGTAAAGGCGATCGCTGCCGGCCCATCCCACGGCTCCATCAGCGACGCGTGGTATTCGTAAAACGCGCGCTTCTCGGGATTCATGTGCGGGTTGCTCGACCAGGCTTCAGGAATCAGCATGGCCATGGCGTGCTCGATCGAGCGCCCGCCCATGATCAGCAGTTCGAGCGCGTTGTCGAAATTCGCGGAGTCGCTGCCACCCGCCTGGATGATCGGAAACAGCTTCTTGATCTCGCCTCCAAACAACGGAGATGCCAGCACGGACTGCCTGGCGTGCATCCAATTCACGTTGCCACGCAGCGTGTTGATTTCGCCGTTGTGCGCGATGTAGCGGAACGGGTGCGCCAGCTGCCAGGTCGGAAACGTATTGGTGGAAAAGCGCTGGTGTACCAGACACAACGCGCTCACCACTTCCGGATCGCTCAGCTCCGGATAAAAGTTGGCGATTTGCGGCGCCAGTAACAGCCCTTTGTACACGATGGTTCGCGCCGACAGGGAAGGAATGTAGAAGAAGTCCTTGTCGGGAACGTCGGAGGCCGCGATCTCGGCCTCGGCACGCTTGCGCACGATATACAGCTTGCGCTCCAGCTCCTCCTCCGTCATTGCCTTGGCGCGGCCCACCAGGATCTGCTGGATGTACGGCTGCGACGCGCGCGCCACGCGCCCGATGGCGCTGCCCTCGATGGGCGTGTCGCGCCATCCGAGCACCGTGAGACCCTCTTCGCGCAAGATGCGCTCGATGATTCCCTCGCACAGCAGGCGCGGGTGCCGTTCCACGGGAAGAAAAGTCATCCCCACGCCATATTCGCCGGCCGGCGGCAGCGTAAACCCTAGCCTGGCGCACTCGCGCGCAAAGAACGCGTGGGGGATCTGGATCAGCACGCC
Organism: Acidobacteriota bacterium; assembly: GCA_028876805.1. Taxonomy (GTDB): domain Bacteria; phylum Acidobacteriota; class Terriglobia; order Bryobacterales; family Bryobacteraceae; genus PSRJ01. The sequence goes on from JAGWQP010000548.1 coordinate 19,557, forward strand.
GGCGCCGTCGCCGGTTTCCGGATCGCAGCCGCATGCCCCGCGGTGCGTCAGATTGACGAGAACCTGTATGCCTTTGACAATGATGTCGTGCGACCGGTGGCCCTTAATGTTGGCCACAAACCCAATACCGCAGGCATCATGTTCCAAGCGCGGGTCGTACAACCCCTGCGGCGCGGGGAACCCTTGACGTACACGAAGCTCACTCATGGTATTCTCCGTGGAATAGCTCAGTCTAGCAACTTCCATAGTATTAGGCAATAGAAAATATCGGCCTTCTAAAATTAGTGGGGCTTATGATATTGTGGAGGCGTGGCCTTTTGGGAACTCAAGCTTTTCAGGGAAATAGCAGTGGCCCGCAGTATGAGCAAGGGCGCAACACATTGTGGGGTCAGTCAGTCAGCCGCTAGCCAGCACATCCAGGAGTTGGAACGTCGCCTGGGGGTCACCTTATTCGATCGCAGCAAGCGCCCGCTCGAGCTGACTCCGGCTGGAAGGATTTACAACGACTTCTGCCGCGACGTGCTGCGGCGCGAAGAGGAACTCGCCTTAGAGCTCGGATCGCTCAAAGAACAGGTCGAGGGTGCGGTCGAGGTCGCCTCGATCTATTCGGTGGGGCTCTCCGAAATGAGCCACCTCCAGGAAGAGTTTGCGGCAAGGTATCCCACGGCCAGCCTGCACGTCGAGTACATGCGGCCGGAGAAGGTCTATGAGGCCGTGTTGAACGACACCGCCGATCTGGGACTTGTCAGCTATCCGGAGGCCAGCCGGGAAGTAGCCGCCATTCCGTGGCGCTACGAGCAGATGCAAGTGGCTGTTTCGCCGAGCCACCCGTTAGCGGCGCGAAGCGAAGTCTATCCCGCTGACCTCAACGGCCAGACCTTTATCGGCTTTGACGAGGACCTCTCAATCCGCCGCGAGATCGACCGCTTCTTCCGCGCCTCCGGCGTCGAAGTCAACCTAGCCATGCACTTCGACAATATTCAAACCATCAAGGAGGCCGTCGCCTTGGGCTCGGGCATCAGCATCCTGCCGGCGCGGACCATGCAGGCAGAGATCGCCCAGGGACGCCTCGTCGCGGTGAAGCTTCATGCACCCGAGCTCGTGCGGCCAGTGGGCATCGTGCACCGCAAGCGCAAGAAATTCAACCGCGCCACCCGGGCGTTCCTGGAACTCCTTGCCCATCAGCCAGCGCCCAAGCCCGAGCCGGTAGGCGTGTAGCGCGTGGCATAGGAGACCTGCGAGGCCGCCCAATGCGATATGGGCAGCAACCGCGGGACTCCCGATCCAGGCTCAGCACAGTCATTTCGCTCACCGAGAACCGGGGCGCGTCACCTAGCGAGACGGATCCCCGGGGATCCTGGGGTTGTGATGGCGTCGGCGTAAGCCGGATCCTAAGCCCACGCCGTTTTCGGGCCGCTGCGAGGTCCTTGCGATATCGCTTGACAAACGCCTCTATCTGTATATACTGAGTATATTCAGATGATCGGCGCTTTCGCCATCTCGCAATCCGACAAGCGGCCCATGTATTTCCAAATCATGGACCAGATCAAGCAGCGGATCGCTCTCAGGGACTGGGCGGAAGGACAGCCGATCCCCTCCATCCGCCAGCTTGCGGCCGATCTTCAGGTGAGCGTCATCACGGTCAAGCGAGCCTATCTGGAACTGGAACGGGAAGGCGTGATCGTCACGCACCAGGGCAAGGGTTCGCACGTGGCCTCGACTCCGGGTCTTGCGGCCAGACTGCGCGAGCAGGAATTACGGCAGCACCTGGAGCAAGCCACGCGCATTGCTCTGCAGCTTGGTATCGAGCCTCGTCAGCTGGAAGAACGGCTGCGGGAGGCCGGCGACCGTATCGCAGAGAAGGAGACCATATGAACCACCTCGCCATCGACATGGCCGGCGTCGGGAAGACCTATCGCTTTTTCTCCCTCGAGAACATCGAGCTCAAATTGCCACGCGGCGAGATCATGGGCCTGATCGGGCCGAACGGCGCGGGCAAGTCCACGTCGATCCGCATTCTCCTCGGGCTCGTGCATCAGGACCACGGCGACGTGTGCGTTCTCGGTCACCCGATGCCGGCCGAACAGGTGGCGGCGAAGTGGGATATCGGTTTCGCTTCCGAAGACATGCGCCTCTACGAGTCGCAGACGCTCGGCTGGCACATGCAATGGATGCAATCCATCTACCGAAACTGGGACGGCGGCTATGCTCAACGGCTCCTTAAACGTTTCGGGCTGCGCGCGGAGCAGAAACTCAAAGGCATCTCGCACGGGCAGCGAGTCAAGTCGACGCTCCTGCTGGTCCTCGCGCGCAAGCCAAAGCTGCTGGTTCTCGACGAGCCGACAACCGGCCTCGACCCGGTAGCGCGGCACGAGATTCTGCGCGAGCTGACCGACGTCATGCGTGAGGAGGGCCGCAGCGTGCTGTTCTCCTCGCACAATACGCAGGATGTCGAGCAGATCTCTGACCGCATCACCTTCATCGACCGCGGCCGCATCATCGATTCGATGGATAAGGAAATGTTTCTCGACCGATGGCGCCGCCTGCGGCTCGAAGCGCCCTTCGGCGTAACTTTGCCCGCGCTGCCGGGAGTTATCGGCGTCCGCCAGGAAGGTCGTCTGGCGATAGCGACCACGAACGCCTTTAACCCGGGCCTCCCGCACGCGTACGAGCAGACCGGCGCAAGAGTCCAGCGCATCGAAAATATGACGCTTGAAGAAATTTTCGTGGCAAATGTAGAACGCAGCCGGGAGGAGGTGGAAGTATGAACAGGTCTTTGATCGGAGAGCTGGTTCTGAAGGACTGGCGGCTGTACCGCCCCATGATACTTTCCTGCATGGTCGCCGGAGCGGGCGCGTTGGCGTTATCTCAATGGGGCAACGAACCAACCCTGGTAGTCGGCGCGGTGGCTTTTTTCATCGCCATAATTATGGCGGCAACGATGCTGCCGCTCGCCGGGATCCTGACTGAACGGAAGAACAAACATCTTGCATTTCTGATGAGCCTGCCCATAACTTTCCTCGAGTACACAACTGCCAAGCTGATATCCACTCTGCTCATCTTTCTCGTGCCGTGGTTCACCCTGGTGACCCTGGCTATTTCCGTGATCGGGTTCCGCAACTTCGTTCCGCACGGAGTCATTCCGATGACGCTGATACTTTGTGGCCTGCCGTTCGTCGGGATGTGCATTATGATTGCGGCCGCACTGGTCGGCGAATCGGAGGGATGGGCAATTGCGGCGAACGTCTTCTGCCAGTCGTCCTACGGCCTAACCTGGTACTTCCTCAACCGCATACCGGTTCTCCACAATAATGCGAGCAAACCGAAACCCGTTTGGGATCCGCTTACGCTGAACATTCTGGGCGGCGAGCTCGTACTGATTCTCGTGATTCTGGCGCTTACGTACTTCTTGCAGTCGCGGAAGCGCGATTTCGTGTTCTGAACGCCCGCGCGGCGGAACTGCTCCGCGGCCAGCGCGGCTAATTTGCAAAACGAAAGGAAATGCCATGCGATACGTGTATGTTCTTGCTCTGTTGCCGTCGTTCCTGCTCGCACAGGATGGCGCGTCAATCTACAAGCAACGGTGTGCATCCTGCCATGATGCCCCGCAGGGACGCGTTCCCACCATCGCCACGATCAAACAGATGAGCCCCGAAGCGGTCTACATGGCGCTAACGAGCGGCGAAATGAAGAGCCGCGCCGAAGGGCTGGCCACTCTCGATGTAATGGCATTGATCGCCTATATAGCCCCTACCGGCGGCGTCCAATCGGCCGCCGCCATCGAACCGACGTGCAATACTCCGGCGGCGTTTCAACCCGGCGCGGATACTCCCCAATGGAACGGCTGGAGCACCAGCCTCAGCAACTCGCGATTTCAGGACAAAGCTGCGGCAGCGCTGACGGCCGCGGACGTTCGTCGCCTGAAGCTTAAGTGGGCGTTCAATCTGGGCGAGGTGACAATTGCGCGAGGGCAGCCCGTAGTGGTCGGTGGCCGCGCGTTCGTCACGTCCCAAACAGGCGTTGTGTACGCCCTCGACGCTAATTCGGGCTGCATTCGGTGGGGCGTCAAACCTGGCGGCGCGATCCGCTCGGGAGTGGCCTTTGGCGACGCGAACGGAAAACCGGCGATCTTTTTTGGCGACGGACCGAATGTCTACGCCCTGAACGCAGACACGGGTGAGCAGATCTGGAAGGTAAAGGCGGCGGACCACTACTCGGCAATGGCTACTGCCACGCCGCGGTATTACAAGGGCGTAATCTATCAGCCGTACTCCTCGTTCGAGGAGGCGCTGGGACCCGATCCCAATTTCGAATGTTGCACGTTTCGCGGCAGCGTGGTGGCCCTCGATGCCGCAACCGGCAAAAAGCTCTGGCAGACGTTCACCATCGCCGAGACGCCCAAGCCCACGCGCAAAAATGCAGCAGGGAAGCAAATGTACGGACCCTCGGGCGCTGGAGTCTGGTCGACACCGACGATTGACGAACAACGCGGAGTCCTCTATGTCGCGACGGGAGACAACTATTCGGACCCGCCGACTGCCACCAGCGATGCCGTGCTTGCGATCGACCTGAAAAGCGGAGAATTGCTCTGGTCAAAGCAAGTGACCGAGAGCGATGCCTATAACAACGGCTGTGTAGTTCCGGGAGGCACGAATTGTCCGGAATCGAAGGGACCGGATTACGATTTCGGTCAGCCCCCGATCCTTGCGCAGTTGGGCGGCGGCAAACGGGCACTCGTGATCGGCCAGAAATCCGGCATGGTGCACGCGCTCGATCCGGATCGGAAAGGGGAGATCCTCTGGCAGACGCGCGTCGGCCAGGGAAGCGCGCTGGGAGGCAGCCAGTGGGGATCGGCCGCGGATTCGCAAAACATCTATGTCGCCATCTCCGATATCGGCATCGGCGGAACGCCGGACCCGAAGTCGCCGCAGGGGTACCGGCTCATATTGGATCCGAACAAGGGCGGCGGACTCTATGCACTCGATCTCGGGACCGGCAAAGTGAAATGGAGCGCCAAACCGGTGCCGTGCGCCGAAACGAAGACGGACTGTTCTCCGGCGCAGTCGGCGGCCGTGACGGGGATTCCGGGAGCGGTCTTCTCCGGCGCCGTAGACGGCCATTTGCGCGCCTACTCCACCTCAACCGGAGAAATCCTCTGGGACACCGACACCGCGCGCGAGTTCAGCACCGTGAACGGCAAGCCGGCTCACGGCGGCGCCATGGACGTGGCAGGCCCGGCTGTCGTGAACGGAATGGTCTTTGTCAACTCGGGCTATGGACAGTGGGGAGGAGCGCCCGGCAATACCTTCCTCGCATTTTCAGTGGATGGGAAATAGTCAACCGAACTTGTTACGGGAGGATGCGGAATGAAAACGTTCGGCGAATGGTGGAACAGGGCACTCGCGGTGTGACGAGTAAATCGGCCGGCCGGGTGTGCGCAGAGAATCAGCAACGCTATCGCTCGGCGCTTGCGGC